>CAYFKX010000010.1:0-12875 GCA_964343545.1 uncultured Bifidobacteriaceae bacterium
GCAGTCGCCTGCTCGATGATGTGGTCGCGTTGGGCGAGGACTTCGGCGGCTCGGGCAAGGTCGGCTGGCATTGCCTCGAGCGCTGCTTGCACGATGTCAAGGAGTTCCTTGCGGTTCACCACGCAAGATGCTGACAGTGGCACCGCGCGCGCGCGGTTCAATTCGTCGCGCAGTTGCTCGATACGAGAGATAGCTTCCATGTCACACTCCTTCTGACGCTGTGCGGTAGCGGGAGGTCAGCGCCTCACGAACAATCTCAGGTACCAGCCCGGAGACATCTCCCCCATGTTGCGACACTTCTTTCACGATAGACGACGACAGGTACGAGTACTGCGGGTTCGTGGAAACAAATGCTGTCTCTACGCCCGCAAGTCTGAAGTTCAACTGCGCCATCTGTAGTTCGTAGTCGAAGTCAGAGATGGCCCGCAATCCCTTGATGACGTGCCTGACATCGTGGGCGCGGCACCAATCGACCAACAGCCCTTCGAACACATCCACAGTGACATTAGACAAGTGGTTCACAGAAGCCTTGATGAATGCGACCCGCTCGTCGAGGGTGAACATGGACTGCTTCGTGCGGTTGACCAGCACGGCGACGGTGACGTGGTCAGCCATGACGCTGGCGCGCGTGAAGACATCCAGATGCCCGTTGGTGACCGGGTCGAACGAGCCTGGGCACACTGCTGAACGCATGATCACTCCCCACCGGAGTCGGCATCGGAGGCCACCTGCTCCGCATCGCCACGGTAGCAAACCGCATGGTGCACTGCGGTGTCACCATAGACGCGGGAGCGATCGGCTACCAGACCCAGCGGCCACGGAAACTCTGCGGCAGCACCCCGCGGCTTCGCGCGCTCGATGACAACCTCGCAGTCAGCAGCCAACGCATGATGGGCGAGCAGGTGTCGTAGGACCTCGGCCACATCGGTATCTGCTAGGTCATAGGGCGGGTCCATCAACACCAAGTTCCACCCACCGGCCGGCACAGCCTGGGGCGCCGCCGCCCACGTACGAGCATCGGCAATCACACACGACACTCGGCTCAATTGGGTCGACGCGATGTTCGACTCGATGATCTTCGCGGCCGCCTGGGACTTCTCCACGAGTACGACCGTGCTAGCGCCACGCGACGCAGCTTCCAATCCGAGAGCTCCAGAACCGGCGTACAGGTCGAGCACGTGCAAACCTTCGAAGCCGCCGAGTCGATGCTCAAGGGTGGAGAACACCGACTCCTTGACTCGGTCGGATGTGGGCCTTGTGCCGGTACCTGGCACGCGCAACGGTCTACCTTTGGCGCTGCCGGCGATGATGCGGGTCATGACTTGGCCAGAAACTCAGCGGCAACGGCGTTAAGACGTTCTAGACAACCACGTAGTGCGGTGTGACCCTGCAGTGTTGGGTCTTCTTCGAGCACCAAGGTGGCTTGCCTTCTGGCATCGACGATGATCTGCTGATCTGCGAGCACCCGAAGCAGGCGCAGACTGCTGGTACGCCCGGACTGATCGGCCCCCAGGACGTCACCTTCACGCCGAACCGTGAGGTCGTACTCCGACAGTGCGAAACCATCCATCGTGCTCGCGACCATCTGCAGTCTTTCCAACGACGCAGCATCGCCATCCACTTGGGTGACCAACAGGCACAAGCCAGGCAAGCCGCCACGACCGACTCGCCCACGCAACTGATGCAACTGGGAAACTCCGAATGCGTCAGCATCCATGACCACCATCACGCTGGCCGTGGGCACGTCCACGCCGACCTCAACCACCGTCGTGGACACCAGGACATCGACGGCGTTGGCGTCGTCGCTGGGCGCAGCGAATCTGCGCATCACTGAGTCCTTGTCCTCGCCACGTTGACGTCCGTGCAACAGACCCGTCCGCACGCCTGCGAGCTCATGCATCGACAGCCTCTCGAACAACTCCACGGCGGCGGTGCGTTTGACTTCATCCGCATCTTCGGCGTCGGTGGCTGCGCCACCCTGACGGGTCGCAGAGCCTCGGGGCTTGTCTGCGTTGACTTCTCCGATGTGAGGGCAGACCACGTAAGCCTTGCGACCTAACGCGACTTCCTCTCGGATGCGCTCCCATACCCGCGCGAGGTGCTTGGGTTGCGCCGCCGCAGAGACCACATGCGTGGTGATCGGCGCACGCCCTGGCGGCAACTCGTCCAATGTCGACACGTCGAGGTCTGAGAAGACTGTCATAGCCACAGTCCTGGGAATCGGGGTTGCGGTCATGACGAGCTGATGGGGCCGCATGCCGTCGGCTGCCTTGTCGAGCAGGCGGGCTCGTTGGTCCACCCCGAACCGGTGCTGTTCATCGACGACCACTAGCGCGAGGTCAGCAAACCCGACCACGTCCTGAATCAGTGCGTGAGTGCCGATGACAATGTCGGCCACGCCTGACTGAATCTCAAGCAGTGCCTGCCGACGAGCGGGGGTAGACATCGACCCCGTCAGCAGCGTCACCGTCGCCGAGCCGGGCATACTGGCAATTCCCTCACCTGCGAGCGCACCGAGCAACGAACGAATCGAGTCGAAGTGTTGGCTCGCTAGGACTTCCGTGGGCGCGAGCAGGACGGCCTGCCCGCCAGCATCGATGACAGCGAGCATGGCTCGTAGCGCCACCAATGTCTTGCCAGAGCCAACTTCGCCCTGCAGCAGACGCTGCATCGGGTGGGTGCGGCTCAAATCATCAAAGATCTCCTCACCCACTCGAATCTGGCTGTCGGTGAGCGGAAACGGCAGGGCCGCATCGAACCGGGCAAGCAGGCCGTCCTGCGAGCGGCCGCGGCTAGTCGCAGTAACCGCGCGGTTTTCAGCCCGCCGACGAAGCATCTCGGCTTGAAGGACGAACGCCTCATCGAATTTCAACTTTGCGACCGCCTGTGCGAGCGCCTGGTCATCGGATGGTCGGTGGATACTCGTGAGTGCGGTGGCCAGGTCGAGCAGGTCGCAGGAGAGTTTGACTTTCTCAGGCACGGGGTCCACGAGTGCAACCGAGTGTGGCAGCGCCAATTCCACACAGGCAGCCACTCGCCAAGATGGCAGTGTCGACGTTGCAGGGTAGATAGGGATGATCTCGTTGGCAAAGGCAGCAACCGCCTCAGGCTCAATGTCATCGCCAAACGGAGCAAGCACGTACTCGGGATGAGCCAGCTGGCGCGCACCGCGAAACTCAGTGACCTTGCCCGAGAACATACCCCGACGACCGACCACGAGTTGCTTCTCTCGCCAGCCCTGCCGAAAGAACGTCAACGTCAACCGACCTGTGCCGTCTGTCACGACTACCTCGAGCATCGTGGCGCCACGCTGTTTCAACGGTCGTGATCTGCTCGACAGAATCTCTGCGAAAACTGTGACTGTCTCGCCGACTGTCAAAGACGCAAGGTCAGTGAGCTCGCCGCGCCGGGCGTAGCGCCGCGGGTAGTGCCTCAGCAGATCTTCTACGGTGGCCACACCAAGTCGGCCCAGCGCCTTCGCGGTCTTCGCACCGACCACATCAGGCAACGTCACAGGAGTGGACATCACTCAACCCCGATGGACACCACGGCATTGCTCGGCCGCCCGGCGAACAACTGGACGTCGCAGCCGTGGCTTGCCGTGCTGGCGGCTTGCCGGATGCGTTCGACGTCGACGTCTCGGTCACGGTCATACACGACGGTGACGATTTCGGTCGTCGGCCCGCAGGAGTCATCGACTGCAGCGGCGACTCCCGCATAGATATCGACCGCTGGAGCAGTACGCCATCCGCCGCTGGTCCAGGTGGCGCCTTCGCGCGACTGGTGGACCGATGCGCAGCGCATGCCAGCAGCAGCACTGCTCATCGCCGCTAGGTTGTCGACCAGGGGAAGTCCCCCGTCGTAGACAGCCACAGCGGCCAAGACCTGTGGCAGGTGATGGCATGCAAGCACTGAAAGCGAGATGTCCGCGGCCGAGTTCTGCCATGCCGACTGCGGCACCGCGCCATGCGTGCCAATCACGACCACTAGTGCCGCTGACTGACCTGTGCGACCGACGGCACTCGTGATGTCTGCGAGGACGTCTGCGAACGACTCCTGGGTGACGACATGAAAACCTGCGTCCGTCGCAATCTGTGCGATGTCCCCGTCCACGCCAACCACCACAGCCAGGGCGCTGTCGCTGCCTGGCAGCAGGTAACTCACTTTCACCCCATCAACCGCACCGGCGGAGTGACCGATAGCGAGAGCGGCAGCAGGGTCGTCAACATGGACGTGAATGTTCCAGACGTCGTCACTGCCGACCACGGCCAGGCTGTCGCCAAGGTTCACCAATTGAGACTGCACGTCGGCTATCTCCTCTGCCGGCGCTGTGAGGATGTACATCACTTCGTATGCCGGACCGGAGTAGGCAGCGCGCAGGTCACTGACATCGCAACTGCGCGCGAGTATTGGTGCCCGCCACGCCGGTCGCTCGACCCCGGTGACAACTTCAGCGAGCGCGTCGAGGACAACAACAACCGCGCGACCGCCGGCATCGACGACACCCGCGGCGGCGAGGACCTCGAGGTGATTGGGGGTGTCGATGAGGGACTCCCTCGCAGCCTCCGCTGCGACAACGCACACATGCGCGAGTCCCGCATCCGCTCGAGCCGCCTCGCGTGCTGCTGCCGCCGCGTCGGAGGCCACCGACAGCATGGTGCCGTCGCGCGGGTCGCCAACAGCTTCGCGTCCAGCATCAGCGGCCGAGCTGAGAATCGCGGCTAGGGCGCGGCCGTCGAGATCGCGAGACGGGTCAACGGCAGCATCGAGGATGCCACGCAGCATCTGGCTCAGGATGACCCCAGAATTACCGCGGGCTCCGAGGGCTGCCGCCTGACCGAAAGCGCGCATGACAGTCATGGCGTCCGCATCACTCGGCACAGCCGCCAGCGCTGCCAGGCCCGCGCGAAAGGTCATCGACGCGTTAGTGCCGGTGTCGCCATCAGGTACGGGGAACACGTTGAGCTCATTGATCTGCTCGGCATTCTCAGACAAGTCAGCCGCAGCGGCCGCGGCCCACTGGCGCAACAGGGCCGGGGTCAGCGCCCGCGCAGGCACGGCACCAGGACCTGCGGCGGTGGACATAACGCACACGCTAGTGGCAGGCCAACCCGGCTGAAGACACCTCAAGGCGACCCCTCACGCGCGGGAGTGGGTCGGCGAGGTCCCCCGTGGGCGCTTGAATCAAGGCGCAGGTAGCATTCTGCGCTGTTGTCGTCGATTCCAGACGAGGCTCTACTGCTCGCAGGCAGCCACTGCCTGAGCGGTCATCAGCCGCGATGGAACGAGTCAGGGTCACCCTGACGGCAGCGGAGCGCCCGCCCCGCGCGTGTCGACGGCACCAAGAAGCACTTCAAGACAGAGGAGAACGGCTGTGGCTGCTCACTGTGACGTTTGTGGCAAGGGCCCGAGCTACGGCCACTCCATCTCGCACTCGCACATCCGCACCAAGCGTCGCTGGGTGCCCAACATTCAGCGGGTGCGCGCAATCGTCTCCGGCACTCCTAAGCGCCTGAATGTTTGCACCTCGTGTATCAAGGCCGGCAAGGTCTCGCGCGCCTAAGCAGTCGCACCCTTCACTGGCGCCAGCGCCAGGCGTGATCTACTGGGCCGATTCCTCGGCCCAACGCGTAGCCGTTCTCAATAGCTCCGCTGATGTACTCCTTGGCTTTTGCTACTGCCTCAACGAGCAGATCACCAGCAGCGAGTCGGGCAGCGATGGCACTTGCCAGCGTGCAACCAGTTCCGTGCGTGTGCTCGGTTGACGATCGGTGCGCTGAAAAATGCCGAAGTTCATCGCCGTCGAACAGAATGTCAACTGCGCTCTCATCTGTGGCATGCCCGCCCTTGACCAGCGCTGCCGCGGCTCCGAGCCTCACAAGTTCTGTGGCGGCATGCGACTGCTCGATGGTGGTATCGGCGCTCGCACCTAATAGCAGCGACGCTTCGGGGATATTCGGCGTGACCACAGTCGCCAGGGGCATGAGCTCGCTACACAAGGAAGCAAGTGCCGCCTGCTCAAGCAACGGATCGCCGTGCTTACTCGCGCACACTGGGTCAAGGACGATGGGCACGCTGTCCGCGTACGGCGCGAGCAGCGCACTGACCTCGCCCACCAATTCGCGAGTTCCGAGCATCCCGACTTTGATGGCATCGGCTCCGATATCGTCCATGACGCTGCGGAACTGCGCTCGAACTGCGACGAGGTCCATCGACCAGATGCCCTGAACTCCTTGAGAGTTTTGAGCCGTGACAGCTGTGATGACGGTCGTGGCATGCGCACCATTGGCCATTACCGACTTCACATCGGCCTGGATGCCGGCCCCGCCGCCTGAGTCCGAACCGGCAATGACCAGAACCTTGGGTGGAGTGCTCACGGCAGCAGCCTAGGAGCGTGGTGCTGTGGCCGCGTCGGTGAAGTGCTCGTAACCAGCAGAGCCCTGCCACCTTTGGCCGTCGACCCACACGCTGCCTTCCCCTGCAACCACTTCGCCGATGACAGTGAAGCCATCCGGCACCACATCAGATGCGGGGAAGCTGGCAAGGAACACATGGTCTTCCCCGCCGGTGAGCAGCCACTGCTGCGCGGGACAGCCAAGTGCAGCAGCAGCGTCAGTCACAGCCTCGGACTGCGGGAGGCAGGCACTACGGATGCGGATGTCGCAGCCACTTGCGCGTGCGATGTGACCAAGGTCGGTCACCACGCCGTCACTGCAGTCAATCATCGAAGTCGCAAACTGTGCGGCCTGACGTGCCAAGGCATAGTCAGGTCGCGGTGATGCGTAGGCGGCGATTGCGCCACTGGGCTGCCTGCTGCCGACTGAAAGCAGTGCTAGACCTGCTGCGGCGACCCCAACGGTTCCCGACACGGCCACCACGTCCCCGACACGCGCACCAGCGCGGGTCACGGTCGGATTACCTGCGTCACCTAGTGCGGTCGCGGACACCATGAGCGCAGGTGCAGAACTGGTGTCTCCCCCAACAATGACTGCGCCGGCGCGCATGGTCTCGTCAATGACACCAGCGAGAAACTCGTCACACCACTGAACCGTGGTATCCGCCGGCATGGCAAGCGCCACCACTAGGGCACGGGGTCGCGCACCCATGGCCACGATGTCCGCAAAGTTACGCGCTGCGATCTTGCGACCAACATCGTGCGCGCTCACCCAGTGCTGCCGGAAGTGAACGCCCTCAATGACCGAGTCCGTAGTCACCACGCAAGAGCGGTCTAGATCCACTATGGCCGCGTCATCACCAATGCCGATGCGCACATGCGGTGAGTCTGGCCAAGCCCGCGACACGGCCTCACGAATGCGCGCGATGACGCCGACTTCGCCGATGTCAGCCACAACCTGCGGCACAGCGCACTCCTTTGTTCCCGAGTTCACGGGCGTCTTGGCGGTACCCTGCTTTCCACTATGCACCGCACTCGCAGCCTAATCGCGGCCAAACGTGCGCGGTTCTGGGTCGTGACTCTGGCGTTGTGTGCTTCGTTCAGCGGCTCGGGCTGCCAATCGAGCACGGTTGCGCTGGCGCCTCCTGAGCCTTCTGACTCGACCGTTCTCAATGCCTGCGGGGAACTCGCGGACGCGCTTCCACAGCGACTACTCAAGCTTCGGCGAGAACGTACCGAGCCGCAGTCGGCACTGACGGCTGCATGGAGTGACTCAGCCGGCGCGATCATCACGCTGCGGTGCGGTGTTCGCTCGGCGGACTCCGCAACGGCAGAGATACTCAACGTGAATGACGTGGACTGGATTCCCGTGGCTAAAACCTCAGGTACCAGTTTCATCACCTTTGGCCGAGTCGCATTTGTGCAGGTGGATGTACCGCTGGCACTTCGGCCCGAAGCGTCGTATCTGGTCCCCCTGGCCCCCGCAATCATCGCGGCCCTGCCAGTATCCAACTGAGCGCTAGCGCAGGCCCACACCGCGACGCAGGGCGTCCTGCACCAAGTGGTCGACCAGCATCGGGTAGCTGACGCCCGACTGCTGCCACATTCGCGGGAACAGCGAGATGCTCGTGAACCCGGGCATTGTGTTCACTTCGTTGACCACAACGTCGCCATCAGGTTTCACGAACATGTCAACCCGAGCCAGCCCTTCGCAGCCGAGGATGTCGAAAACTTCGCACGCGAGTGCGCGCACTCGGGACGTGATCTGCGATGAGAGTTCTGCTGGCACGATGAGGTCGGCCGCATCATCGAGGTACTTGGCGTCAAAGTCGTAGAACTCGTGCGACCCCCGCATCACGATTTCGGCTGGGACACTCGCTTGTGCAGCGCCGTCAGTACCTGTGAGGACTCCCACCTCAACCTCACGTGCTGGCGCAATTGCCTCCTCGACAACAACCTTTGGGTCGTGCTCAAAAGCGGTCTCCAACGCCGCGATCAGGTCCTCTCCAGCCTTCACTTTGCTCACACCCACGCTGGATCCGGCACGCGCAGGTTTGACGAAGACAGGAAGTGAAAGATCCGAAAGGGTTCGAACGACTGCATCCGGGTCGGCCTGGAACTGCCGGGCGTGCACTGTGTGCCAGCGCGCAACGTTGATGCCATGACCTGCAAGGAGCGCTTTGCAGTGTGCCTTATCCATCGCTGCAGCAGAGGCCAGCACCCCAGAGCCGACATACGGCACACCGGCGAGTTCAAGCAATCCTTGGATGGTTCCGTCCTCACCGAACGGACCGTGCAGTACTGGAAAGACAACATCGATGGCCCCAAGCAACGACACTGGGGTGCTCTGCCCTCGCACCGGCAAAACCTCAGTTGATCCCGTCACTACCTCTGGTAGCACCTGAGCCTCGCGCAACAGACCGGCGGGGGCATCTGGCTGCAACGACCACCGGCCATCGCGGTCCACGCCAACAGCAACGATGTCGTAGTCGGCGGGGTCAAGGGCGTGCAGGATGCTCGCGGCAGACAGGCAGGAGATTGAGTGCTCAGAGGACTGCCCGCCGAACACGACGGCAACTCGTGGCTTGCGTGCATTAACGTCCCCCGCGCCATCAACGGCCGGGTCCGCATGCACAGAGTCAGGGCTTGTCACAGTGGCGCCATTATCGCGGTTGCGTCGGTGTCGCAGGCGTCGACTCCAATGATTCGCCGCGTTGATTACTAGCATCGTCTGACATGAGCCCTGGCCCGGACCGCAACGAACACCCGCTGCACGTCGACTCGCTCCTGGTGAGCCGCGGTCGGCCGCATGAGCCGGGGTCACCGGTGAACCCGGGCATTTTCCCGACATCCATCTACCACGAGGGTGGCCCCTACACCTACGGGCGTGAAGGCAACCCGACTTGGGCGGCGCTTGAAGAAGCTCTCGGCGCAGTTGAGGGCGGTGACTCCATCGTGTTCGGCAGTGGCATAGCTGCCATCAACGCCGTTCTCGACCTCGTGCCACGTGGCGGCACGGTGGTGGCACCAGATCACCCGTATTCGGGAACTGCCGCACGCCTGGCCGAGCTTGAGGCCGCCGGACATGTGCGCGTGGTCCGCGTGCCGATGCCCGCCACTGACCAACTCATCGACGCCGCCGCAGGAGCGAACCTGGTGTGGCTGGAATCGCCAACGAATCCGCTCATGGAACTGTGCGAGCTTCGTATGGTCAGCGAAGCGGCGCGCAGCGCAGGTGCACTGGTGGCGGTGGACAACACGTTCGCGACTGCGCTTGCTCAACGCCCCTTGGACCTGGGAGCGCATTTCAGTGTGCAAAGTGCGACGAAGTACATCGGCGGACACTCCGACCTCCTGCTGGGAACAGTGTGCGTGCGGTCCAGTGAGCATGCGGACGCGCTACGCCGGCGCAGAGCCCTCCTCGGTGCAGTGCCCGGCGCATTGGAGTCCTGGCTCGCCCTGCGCGGACTGCGCACGATGGCGCTTCGGGTGGATCGCTCCGCGACAACAGCTCGGGAACTTGCAACGCGCCTGAGCACTCACCCGAACGTCAAAGCGGTGCTCTACCCAGGACTGCCCACTCACCCACAAGCGGACTTGGCCGCGGCACAGATGGTCAATGGCGGCTCCGTTGTGTCATTTCGCGTCGCAGCAGGTGCCGATGCGGCACAACGCGTGTGCGAGTCGGTGACGTTGATCAATCACATGACGTCACTGGGTGGCGTCGAGACCACGATGGAACGTCGCGCTCGGCATGCACTTGAGCACGTGGACGTGCCTCAAGACTTGATTCGTCTCAGCGTCGGCATCGAACACCTCGAGGACCTGTGGCGAGACTTGTCCGCCGCACTTAGCCAGCACGGGTGAGCATCTCAGCAGCCAATACTCGAAATGGAGGGCTGCGAGATAAAGGCGCGGGTGATCAGGGGCGCAGTTCTGACTTCATGTCGCGAGACATCAGTTTCGCTACCAAGTCACGAGGCGACGCGTCATGGTGAAGCACCTGGACCACTTCTGAGGTGATGGGGAGCGCGATGTTGTGAGCCTGCCCGAGTGCGAGCAGTGCTCGTGAGGTTTCGAACGCTTCGCACGTTCCACGAGTGGCCGAACTGGCCTGCGCAACCGTGAGCCCGCGACCAATGTGCTCACCGAAAGTGCGGTTGCGTGACAGCGGTGACCCGCAAGTGGCCACGAGGTCGCCCATGCCGGCCAGTCCCGAGAACGTACGTGCGTCAGCCCCGAGTTGCACCCCCAAACGCGTGATTTCTGCCAAACCGCGCGTGATGAGCGCTGCCTGAGCATTCTCCCCAAAGCCCAAGCCGATGGCGATTCCAGCTGCGACCGCGACGATGTTCTTGGCCGCGCCGCCGATCTCGGTGCCAATGACATCCGTTGTGGTGTACGGGCGAAAGCGCGGACCGCCGCACACTTGTTGGACACGCTCAGCCACAGACTCATCGACACAGGCGATAGTTGTCGCCGCGGGCTGTCCCTGTGCAATCTCAGCCGCCAGATTAGGTCCAGACAAAACCGCAAGTCGTTGCGCGCTCAGCCCGGTCACTTCCGCAATCACCTCGCTCATGCGCAAGTAGCTGTGGGCCTCGACCCCCTTGAGTAACGACACCACCACGCAGCCAGGCGTCAGATGCGGTGCCCAGGACTGCAAGTTCCCACGCAAGGACTGCGCGGGGACCGCAAGTACCGCGAAGTCAGCGACAGAGAGGGCCGAAGGTGCTTCGTGGGTGGCACGCACTCGTTCAGGCAGGATCACATCTGGATGAAAGCCCGGATTGCGCCTTGTGGCGTTAATCGCGTTGACAACATCGGCATCGCGCGCCCAGAGCATTGCGTCATGACCGGCATCAGCTACTAGCTTCGCGAATGCTGTCCCCCACGAACCAGCACCCATAATCGCGACCGTGGACGTCACGACGTCACCGATTCGGGATTACTCGGCCGCTCGCCACGGATTTCTGCCAGCAGCTCAGTGATTGCAGCCATCAGCCGCGCGGTGCCTGCACGAAGCGCATCTGGATCGTCAGAGCGACTGTGCAGATCTGACAAATCGATGGGTGCCCCGACACTCATGGCGACACGAGTTCGAGGGAAGAACGGGAACTTGCGCGCACGTCGACCAAACAGCTGCTCCGTACCCCAAATTGCGGTAGGCAGCAATGGCGCGCCAGTCATCAACGCCAGGCGCACTGCGCCGGTCTTGCCTCGCATCGGCCACAAGTCAGCGTCGTGCGTCAAAGTTCCTTCTGGGTAAATGACGATGCAGCGGCCAGCGTCCAAAGACTTCTTGGCAGGAACCAACGCAGCGGCCGCGTTGACCGAACTGCGCTCCACTGGGATGTTGCCGGCGCTGCGGATGATCGCACCAACGATAGGGATTCGAAACACTGATGCCTTGCCAAGGAAGTGCGGTACCCGACCGTGCTCATACAGGAACATGCCGGCCAGCGGAGGATCTGCCAGAGACAGATGGTTGCACGCGACAATCGCGGGGCCGGCGGTCGGAATGTGATGTGCTCCATGGATCGTGCGTCGGGTTAAGAGCAGCAGAAGCGGACGCACCACGATGACGATGATGCGAAATGCGACACCGATTGAGTCCAGTGTTTTCGCCACGGCTTTTCCTCCTCCCCGAGTCACCTAAAAGCGTGTGGGCTCAGGCGGCAGGTGCCGTCTGAGCCCACATCGCTGGCACAGAAATCAGCGCTTCTTCGCAGCAGCCTTCTTGGCGGCCGGCTTCTTCGCAGCAACCTTCTTAGCAGCGGGCTTGGCAGCAGCCTTCTTGGCGGCCGGCTTCTTCGCAGCAGCCTTCTTGGCAGCAGGCTTGGCAGCAGCCTTCTTCTTGCCGCTCACAACTGCCTTGAAGTCAGCGCCTGCCTTGAACTTCGGTACTGAGGTCGCCTTGATCTTGACAGCCTCACCGGTCTGCGGGTTGCGACCAGTGCGAGCCGGGCGGTCGGACTTTGAGAAGGTACCGAAACCGGTGATCGACACCTTGTCGCCCTTCGCAACGGCGCCAGCAACTACGTCAAGGAATGCCTCGATCGCGTCCGATGCTGCCTTCTTGCTGCCGTCGAGACGCGCCGCAACGGCCTCGACCAATTCTGCCTTGTTCACAGTACTTCCCCTTGTCACGGAGTGGTTGATTCGACCTTCGCGCGCAGGGGATTCCTGCTGCGCTCAATGCGCAAACCTATGCGAACCGTGCATGACGCGCAAAGGCTGGGGGGCGTGTCGCGTGTCCGTTTCACGTTGATTTTCTTGGAGTTTCCACCGCTCGGGTACCCCTGAGAACTACTCGCCGTGCCTCAGTAGACTTTGGTAGCCAACGACGCGATGGCATGCGCCGGCGCAAAGCCAAGAGTTGCGACTCAGGTTTTGTGCGAGCACTGCGCAAGCATCGTGTTGATGATGGGGTATGGGGTAATTGGCAGCCCAACTGATTCTGGTTCAGTTAGTCTAGGTT
>CAYFKX010000011.1:0-12320 GCA_964343545.1 uncultured Bifidobacteriaceae bacterium
CAGTGTGGGGTAACGCGGCCGCGAGCACCTCGTCAATCTCGACCGCGATGACCTGTCGCGCAACTTGGAGCAATCCCAGGGTCAGGCTTCCCAACCCGGGACCAACTTCCACGACAACATCGTCATCGCGCATATCAGCCAACGACACGATCATCCGCACAGTGTTCGGGTCAATGACGAAGTTCTGCCCTCGTTGCTTCGTCGGTCTGACGCCATGACGGGTTGCCAGTTCCCGGATGTCACTCGCACCCAGCAGCACGGTCTCAGCCACAGGTCACCAGGCACCAAATGCAGCAAAAGCATTAGCGCGGGTGTCGGCGCAGAACTGGGCCAGAGATGCACCGCGCACCTGAGCCATGAATTCGATGGTGAGCGGCAGCAACTGCGAGGAGTTGATCTGGCCGCGGTACGGAACTGGCGGCAGGAAGGGCGCGTCCGTCTCGGTCAAGATGAGATTGCTCGGCATGACCGCAAGCGCGTCACGCAAATTCTGCGCGTTCTTGTACGTCACGGTCCCCGCGAATGAGGTGTACCACCCATGCGTTGCACAGGTGCGGGCCAAATCGACTCCGCCAGAGAAGCAGTGGAAAATCACAGTCTGTGGAGCGCCTTCATCCAACAGCACGCGCACAACATCGTCGTGGGCGTCCCGGTCATGAATCATCAATGGCTTACCTAACGACTTCGCTAGCCGAATGTGAAAGCGGAACGACTGCTCTTGCACGTCACGGCCGTCAACACCCGTGCGGAAAAAGTCCAAACCTGTCTCGCCAATAGCTCGAACTCTGGAATCTGCAGCTAACTGCTCAATCTCTGCCAACTGTTCGGCGAGTGCTTGCGGTCCTTGTGCTGCGAACACCCGTGGCGCCTCGTTGGGGTGCAGGGCAACAGTCGCAATCACATCGTCATGCTCACGGGCGGCCGCAACTGCCCACCGAGAGGTGGTGATGTCGCAGCCGACTTGCACCACTTTGTCGATGCCGACCGCAGCCGCCTCGGCCATCGTCTCGTGCAAGTCTCGGACGGGTTCGTCGCCATACGCCAGATCCATATGGCAGTGAACATCGACTCCAGGGGACGGAAGCGGAGTCGGAGCAGGCGGTCTCGTCGTCATCGTGGTCTGCCAATGAGTCGCGCCGGTGCGTCGCCGGACCGCAGTGAGCCAGCAAGCCAGTGGCTCGTCACTGCGTCAGGTATGCGCAGACATCGGTGCACGCAGGAAGCGCTACTCGTCATCGGCCAACCGAGGAAAGAGCACGTCACCCTTGGTCACCGTGATACCTGCTGGCAGCAGGGGCCACTGCCCTGCCCGGTCGATGCGCTGCTGGCCTAGTTCTCCCAGCGCCGCCTGTGCGCCGAGATCACGCCAAAGCATCTCCGTTGTTTTCGGCATCACTGGGTGTAACACCACCGATAACCCGCGCAGCCCCTCACACACTGTGTTCAAGACTGTGCCGACTCGCTGCATGGCCTGCGCAGTCTGGGCCTTCGCTACCTTCCACGGCTCTTGCTCGGTGAGGTACACATTGAGCGCGTCTACGAATTCTTTTGTTGCCGCCAGAGCGGTCGCGAACTCAAAGCGGTCAACGGCGGCATCAGCGGTAGCCGCAGTCGCCCGCCAGTGATTCGCCAACTGAACCTCCGGCTCATCGGGGTCCGCTGCCGGGAGCACGCCGCCGAAGTAACGGTCCACCATCGCAGTGGCCCGCGATGCAAGGTTGCCAAGGCCGTTGGCGAGTTCGTTCGTGTAGCGAGCCGCCATGTCCTCCCACGAGAAGGATCCGTCAGAGCCGAATGCGATGGCGCGCAGGAAGTAATAGCGGAAGGCATCCGAGCCGAAAGCGTCCACAATCTGACTCGGCGCGATACCGGTCAACTTGGACTTGCTCATCTTTTCCCCGCCCACCAGGAGCCAGCCATGTGCGAAGACGGTCTTGGGCAGAGGCAGCCCGGCCGCCATAAGCATCGCCGGCCAGATGACTGCGTGGAAGCGCAGGATGTCTTTGCCCACGAGATGGACGTCCGCTGGCCAAGTCTGGGCGAACTTGCTTGCACCCGGCTCGTCTGAATCTCCCAGGCCTACAGCCGTCGCGTAGTTCAGGAGTGCGTCGAACCAGACGTAGATGACGTGCTTTGCATCCCATGGCAGTGGGATTCCCCAGTCGAAGGTCGACCGTGAAATGGACAAGTCTTTGAGTTCACCGCGCAGGAACGACATCACCTCGTTGTAGGCGCTCTGCGGCTGCAGTGCCTGCGGGTTCTCCTCGTAGTGAGCAATGAGCTTGTCACGGAACTCACTCAGCTTGAAGAACCAGTTGCTTTCATCGAGTGTCTGCACGGGCCGACCATGGATAGGACAGCACTTCTTGCCCGCGTGCTCGCCCTCACCGTCAATCAAGTCATCAGCGAGTTTGAACTCTTCGCAGCCGACGCAGTACGGACCTTCGTAACTGCCGAGGTAGAACCAGCCCTGCTCATGCATCCGTTGCATGAAACTCTGTACCCGCTGGGTATGACGTGGCTGCGTTGTGCGAATGAAATCGTCGTTGGCGACGTCGATGGTCTGCAACACTGGCAGCCACTTGTCCGTCACCAGTTTGTCGACCCAAGCCTGCGGTTCCACGCCGTTCGCCGCCGCAGCTGCTTCCACTTTCTGCCCGTGCTCATCGGTCCCCGTGAGATACCAGACCGACTCGCCCCGCATCCGGTGCCAACGCGTCAAGACATCGCCGACCATCGTCGTATACGCGTGCCCGATGTGGGGTGCGTCGTTGACGTAGTAAATCGGCGTCGTGACATAGAACGCCTTGGCTGATGTCATGGGCGAATCCTAGGCAGCGCCCTATTGGTCACTGCGGTGCTTGGCTTTGAGCACCAGGTCGTATACCTGCTGGCGGTTCAGCCCAATGCGCTTTGCCACGGCGGCGATTGCGGCATTCGGAGCCGCACCTAGCGCCTGCTCCTGCAGCACAAGTGCAACCACTTCGTCATCGGTGAGGCTCTCAGCGAGAGCGCGCGTGCGACCAGAGACCACGATTGTCACCTCACCGCGAGGCGCGTTATCGCGGAAGTGCTGCTCAATGTCAGTCAGCGGTCCGCGGACGGTCTCCTCGTAGGTCTTAGTCATCTCCCGGCACACCGCCGCAGGACGGTCACCGCCGAATTGCTCAGCCATCGCGGACAACGTCTCGAGCAGGCGGTGCGGGGCCTCGAAGAACACCATCGTGCGCTGTTCCTCGCCCAACTCCACTAGTCGTCGAACCCGCTCACCTGGTTTGCGCGGCAAGAAGCCCTCGAAACTGAATCGGTCGACCGGCAACCCGCTCAGCGCCAAAGCAGTGAGCACCGCTGACGGCCCGGGAATCACTGTCACCGGCACCTTCGCATCGAGGGCGGCGCTGATCAGCCGGTAGCCAGGGTCACTGACCAACGGCATGCCAGCATCACTGACCAACAGCACCGTGCGACCTTCGATGAGTTCGCGCAACAGCTCAGGCGTGCGCTCTGACTCGTTGTTGTCGAAATAGGAGAGCACTCGCGCCTCAGACTCCACCCCCAGCCCACGTACGAGATTCAGCAGCCGGCGAGTGTCTTCAGCCGCGATGATGTCGGCATCTCGCAGCGCCGAGCGCAACCGTGGTGCCGCGTCATCTAAGTTGCCAATGGGCGTTGCAGCAACGATCAGGCAACCAGGCACAGGCTCTATTGTTCCCGACTATGCAGCCAAACACCGCCGACCACGGGCACCAGCCCGAAGCCACGGTCGATGGTGCGCCATCGGCGGTGCACGGCGCGTCCGGGCAGGAACAAGTCAATGCCACCGCTCTCGTGGCCGCTGGCGAGGGCCAGCCGAGTTCCCGTCAGGTGGCAGACGACATCATCAACGCACTTGATCCTCCGCGATCACCGTGGGTCGTCGGCTGGCGTTCCTGGCTGCTGCCTGCTGCGATGACGCTACTCGGGGCGGGACTTCGCTGGCCCCACCTGGAACGGCCGCGGACGTTGGCATTCGATGAGACCTACTACGCCAAAGATGCCTACGCCCTGCTCACCCACGGCGTGGAATGGCAATGGAAGGACAAGGTCGACCCTCTGGTCATCGCCGCTGGCGGCAACGAAGGGAAACTCAACAATCTGTTCGCAGACTCCGCGAGCTACGTCGTGCACCCACCGGCGGGCAAATGGGTCATCGCATTGGGCGAGCAACTTTTCGGCATGACTGCCTTCGGCTGGCGGTTCATGCCGGCGCTGCTCGGCACGCTTCTGGTGCTGGTCGTCGCGCGCGCGGCGTTACGCCTGACTCGCTCCCCCGCCGTGGCCGCACTCGCAGGTTTCTTCCTCGCTTTGGACGGTATGGCAATCGTGCTCAGTCGCACGGCAATCCTCGACGGCATCCTCACCTTCTGGATCGTGTGCGCCGCGGCCGCGCTGCTCATCGATCGTGACCGTGTTCGTGCCCGAATCGCGCAGCGGCTGCGAACTGCACCCGACCCATCACAGCTGTTGTCTGCCTGGCGGCACGGTCTGCCGCTGTCAACCGGGAGCCGGCCGGCCCTGTGGCTGGCAGGGCTGTGCCTGGGTCTGGCGCTGGCCACCAAGTGGAGTGCCCTGTGGCAGATGGCCTTTTTCGCTCTACTGTGTCTGGCTGCCTCAACCCAGACGCGCCGATTGCTTGGCATCACACGACCGTGGCGCACCAGTGTGCGACGTGAGTCAGCCCTTGTGCTGGTCGCGTTTCTGCTGCTGCCGCTAGCCGTCTACACCGCGAGTTGGGTTGGCTGGTTCGCCACACCTGAGGGCTACAACCGCCACTGGGCAGCCACCGCGGGCGCCACGGGGGCACTAGGACTACTGCCTCCGGCACTTCGCTCGTGGCTGCATCATCACTGGATGATCTGGAGTTTCCACGTCAACCTCACCCAAGGTCACAGTTACAAAGCCAATGCTTGGTCCTGGCCCATCATGGGTCGGCCGACGTCATTTTGGTACTCCTCAGACAAGACCTGCGCTGACAGCAAATGCGCTGCCGAGGTGCTCGCCTTGGGCAACCCAATCATCTGGTGGGCGGGGCTGCTCGCACTTTTGCATCAGGCGTGGCAATGGATTGCTACCCGTGACTGGCGTGCCAGCGTCATCGTCGTCGGCTGGCTCAGTGGGTGGGTGCCGTGGTTGTTGTTCCAAGAGCGAACCATTTTCACGTTCTACGCGGTCATCATGGTGCCGTTCACCTGCCTGGCACTTGCCCGGTCCACCGTGCGACTGCTGGACAGCGGTGGCAACAAAAACGCGCGCATCATGCTCGTCACAGCCATCACCTGCGGAGCCGTCGCGCTCACCTGGTTCTTCCTACCCGTGTGGACTGGGGAACCCATGTCTTACTGGCAGTGGACTTTGCGCATGTGGTTCACCACCTGGGTCTAGGTAGGCCCAACCCCCACACACGCAAAAACGGACCCGGGGAACAACCCGAGTCCGTTCTGCGTGTGGAGCTGAGGGGAACCGTCGGTCATCCCGAGGATGACCTCCTCCCGAATCCCCACACAACCCCCACACACGCAAAAACGGACCCGGGGAACAACCCGAGTCCGTTCTGCGTGTGGAGCTGAGGGGATTCGAACCCCTGGCCTCCTCGATGCGAACGAGGCGCGCTACCAACTGCGCTACAGCCCCTTGAACCTCGGTGAGGATAGCACTGCAAGCGAGGGCGGGATGAGGCCGACTTAGCCAGCCCGCACTCAGCCGTTGGCGACGCGGCGCTCGTCGACTGCGAGCTGGTCAAAGACCTCGTCACGGTTACTGCGAGCGGCGTGCGTCTGCTCAACATGCGTCCGCTCAAGGAAGTCATCAATGAAATCACGTTCCTGTGCGTTGTCCTGCTGTTGACGCACATCGCGGGCCTCACGCAGCATCTGTGCACGGTCCCAACCGCCCGCGCTGGCAGCGTCAAGCTTGCGCGGAACCGCAGTCGCTGCCGGTGCGGTGACGTAGGTAGGCAGTGTGAGCGGCTGAGCTGACCATCCAGCCGATGCTGCGGAGTTGGTCTCGATGCCACCGTCGACGCGCACGGCTGGACGCACGGATACTGACTCTGGTCGAGATGACACCGTTTTCCCCTGCGGACGCGAGTTCTGCCCCGCTGGGTGAGCGGCCATACCTCGACTGCGCGCTCGAAGGTACCTGATTGCCGCATCGCGCTGGCGGTTCTCAGCACGCACTTGGCGACGGGCGGCAGCTGTGAAGGCCACAGCCAGTCCCACAGGCAGCAGGAGCAGCCCAGCGTCAACCACCTGGGCAATCCACAACACAGCACAGACTACGAAGAGGCCAAGCAGCACTGAATACACACGACGCCGACGCCCCATCGCCGAGGAGACCGGCAGCAACTGCTGCATCTGCGGGTCGTCCGAAAGAGTCACCAGCGCGCGTCGGAAATGGTCGACCGTGCGCAACGAACGCGACTCATCGCGATGGCGGGCCCACATGGGGACCAACACAGCAGCCCACATCGCGAGAATCACGATATAGACAACGGCTGCCATAGGAACACACTACGGCGCGGGGGCACACGGGCGCGCTAGTGGTTGTCATTCGCGCTTCCGCGTGTCGCGACAGGCAATTCGTGATATCCGCTACCGAACCACGGGGTCCGGGAAGGTATTGATGGGGTGATCGGGGTTGCTGAGCACATCCCAGGTCACCGTGAATATGTCATGGTCGCGCCAGTCACCTGCGATATGCAGGAACGCAGGGCGTCGGCCCTCATACGCAAAGCCAAGCTTCTCAACCACCCTGGTACTCGCACGGTTCTCTGGACGAATGGCAATCTCAACTCGATGCAGATCCAATGTGCCAAGTGCATAGCGAGTTGCCATGGCAACCGCCCGCGTGGTGATTCCCCGACCAGCGCAACGCTGATCAATCCAGTAGCCGATGTGGCACAGCCTCGCAGCGCCGCCGACAATGCCCATGACCGACACTTGGCCAACAAGTTCTCGGCCGAACCACATGGCCCACGGCAGAGCCTGGCCGGCTCGAGCTTGACGTTGCTGGGTACGCACCGTCTCAAAGAACGTCGCCGGACGCTCCATAGTGGGGCGCGGTGACGTGGGGTCCCACGGTGCCAGCCAGTCCCGGTTGCGGGCTCGAACATCGAGCCAAGCTCGGCGATCGGTTCTGCGCAGTGGCTGCAGCACCAGGTCGTTGTCAACCAACGTGACCGGCCACCTCGTCACCGTCACCACCCCGGTTGAGTCAAAGGCACCGCCATGACCTGCGCACCCGGCTGCGCCTGCGAGCCCACCGGTGTGAGAACCAGCATGTCGATGTCGGCCAAGGCAAACGGGGTGCGCACGTGCATGCACTTCACCGCCCGTGCCCCTTCAGCCACAGGTCTGCTTGACGCGAACGCGACATGCAGTTCCGCTGGCTCAAGACCGCGTGCGTCAATTTCCTCATCAGTGAGCACCGCGTGCAACGTAGGCAGGGCCACGGACGTTCGTCCTTGAAGCGCCGCGATGAGCGGCCACAGGAAGACATGAAATCCGACCAGCTGCGATGCTGGATCAGCCGGCAACAGCAAGACCGGAACCGGGTCTGCCCCAACCCGGCCACACCCGATGACCGGTAGCGCGGTCAAGCCGGTGAATGCGATATCCACGTCTCCGAGCGAGCGCGCGGCTGACAACGCCGCAGCCGGACCTGACTCGTCCCAGCCACCGCACACGACGAGCACGTCGGCACGGACGAGTTGGTCGTCAAGCACGTCCTGCAGGTCGACCTCGGACTCGGCTTGCACCGGCAAGCTGACCGCGTCGGTGAGTTCCACCGCCGCCGCGATTGCGGCAATGCGGGCACTGTGAGAGCCCTCGCTCACCGCTACCACAACGACCCGCGGCTGCGGGTGGACGCTGACCTGCTGTACGCCAGCATCGAGCAGTGCCTGCATGTGCATAGGCCCCACCACCGTGCCGGCAGGAACCAAGGGACGCACTGCCGGCAGCACCGCTGTGTCGCCCGAGAGGGCGGCCGAACTCGACTGCTCGAGCGCATCAGCAGCGGCAAACACCGAATCGCTCACGACACATCGCAGCGCCGCTGAGACACCCATCTCCAACGGCGCTAACGGCACAACCTCGCCGAGCACACGCGCTTGGATTCGCGTGAGTACGTCTTGGATGTGCTCAGTCACGACGTCCGAAGGTACGCGGTCAGGTGAGGACCTCGGCGTTTCCACGCCGACAGTGCGGTCACACACCATTGGTGATTGACGTTCAAGCGTCCCAGCTGTCAATGGTCTCGCGTAGCCACGCACGAAATTGTGGACCGAGGTCAGCGCGGTCTGCTGCAATCTGCACCACTGCCTGCAGGTATGACAGCTTGTCTCCGGTGTCGTAGCGCCGACCACGGAAGACGACGCCGACCACGCCCCCGCCAGCAGACTCGGGCACATCACAGGCCAGTCGACGTAGTGCGTCGGTGAGCTGAATCTCGCCACCACGACCAGGGCGGGTCTGTTCCAATTCGTTAAACACCCGCGGGTCAAGGACGTACCGTCCGATGACGGCGTAATTGCTAGGTGCGGTCCCCGGTTCGGGTTTCTCCACAAGGTCAACCACGCGGACAACATCGTGCTCGTCGGTCTCGACGACTGCCGCGCAGCCATACATGTGAATGTGCGTTGGTGGCACTTCCATCAAGCAGAGCACTGAACCCGCGTACTTCTGCCGCACTGCGAGCATTCGCTCTAGAACCGGATTGCGGTCATCAATCAGGTCATCACCAAGCAGCACCGAGAACGGCTCCTCGCCGACATGCAACTTCGCCATGAGCACTGCGTGGCCAAGCCCCAAGGGCGCGCCCTGGCGGACGTAGTGGATGTCCGCGAGCGCCGCGACATCGCGAACCTGCTTGAGTCGCTCGACATCGCCCTTGGCCTCAAGGGTCTGCTCTAGGAACGGCAGTCGGTCAAAGTGGTCTTCAAGGCCATATTTCGCACGCCCGGTCACGAAGAGCACATCGTTGATCCCTGCTTGGACTGCCTCCTCCACCACGTACTGGATGGCGGGCTTGTCCACCACGGGCAGCATCTCTTTCGGCGTGGCTTTGGTCGCCGGCAAGAACCGGGTTCCCAGGCCCGCAACGGGCACCACTGCTTTGCGTACCGGGCTCGTCATGGCGCCATGCTACGCGCGGCAGGCAGGATGGGAGCGTGTCCCACGAAACCGCGGCCAGTGCCAAAGCGGCGGCGCGCGTGCGAGCGCGGCAGCACCTTGGCGGTCATGCTGCCGCGGCAGGGTCACGAGCAGTGTCTCCAACGGTGTCACCAGCACAGTCACAAGACGTGCCCGCACAGGCTCGCGCCGACGTGCCGCCAGCGCACGACGGTGTCAGCACCTGGGAGTTGGCGGCGGGAGTCCGGGAGCTCGCCGTAGTACTTGATGACATCGCAGCATCGATCGTGGCTGCGTTCCTTCCCCTGCCTGATGAACTAGATCTGCGAGGTCTGTTCGCAATCTTGCAAACTGCCGGCACTTCGATCGTCGTACCGCGGGTCAAAGGTGAAGCCCTGGAGTTTGTGATGTACGACGCGGAGCAGACGCGGCTCGGCCGATTCGGCATCAACGAGCCAACGGGCGACCAGACACGGTCCCTTGATCAGTGCGCGGCAGTGCTGGTTCCGGCTCTGGCCTGCGATGCTGCAGGTCACCGACTCGGCCGTGGTGGGGGCTACTACGACCGCGCGCTCACCGGCATCGGGGCGCACGTGTGGAAGGTGGGCTGCGTGATCGATGCCAACCTCTGGCCGGCAGGTGAAGTTCCGGTGGAGCCACACGATGTCGTGCTCGACGCAGTCCTCACGCCTGAACGACTACTTGTGCTTCGCGAACCTAGTTCACCGCGAAGCTGATGCGGCGTGGTTCGCATTGGCCAGGCAAATGCAGCGGACCGTCAACATTGGCAACACACACGAATGGCACATCACGGTTTGTCACACCTCTATTCCGAGAGATGTGCCGAGCCACCGCAGACCTCTACGTGTGCAATAAGGCCGACTAAGCGTCTCGCCGTTCGATGAGCAGGTACGCCAACGCGCTGAGCATCACTGCCCACGCCCCGAAGACCATGCCGGCCTGCCAAGGCGTGATGATGTTGACGATGTCTCCGGCCTTTGTTGTGTCGTAGCCCGCCACCCAGGCCACAAAACGTTCACCATTGTCAAACGGCGCGACGTCATTCAGCCACTTCAGTCCACCGCCGGGGAGCACTGATGACAACGCGAGCAGCAGCCGCTCGACGAACAACGGCATCAACAGGGCGAGAATGATTGAAATGGGCAAGGAGCGCGTGAGTGCTGCCAGTGCACCGACGATGAGCGCGAGCACCACCGCGTAGGCCAGCGACCGAAGTAAGGACTGCCCAGCGCTGCTCTCGTACGTCGGCACGATCCCAGCGGCCCGCTGGATCTCCACACCGACGCCGGGGCCCGACGGAGCCCCGACGGATTGGCTGAGGCCGAAGTCGACCTGTCCGTCGGAATCGAAGGCTTTGATTACCGACAACGACACGGCCAAGGTCGCCGCCCACGCCACGACTGTGAACCCAACGATGGACACCAGTTTCGCCCCGAAAACCTCGAAGCGTCGCGGGAACGAAGCGAAGGTCAGCCGCGCAACGCCGTAGCGGTACTCATGACCCCACGTCATGGCAGCGAACACGGCGATGATGATGGTCACCATGAGGTAGGGGCCATTGATGTTGTTCACCAACGCAGTGATGGGGATTTTCGTTGCCACAGGTTCGCTGATGTCCGGTCCATCAGTGACGATGGGGGTGGCCGAGTCATAGGTCTTGTACATCACCCAACTGAAGAATCCGGCGACGCCGACTGCAGTTGCCAACAGCGTCCAGGTCGAGCGCAATGACACCGCGCGTCGCCACTCGTATGCAATCGCGTTTCTCATGACTGTCCCATCGTGTATTCCTGCGTCCCCGAAGTCACTTCAAGGAACGCCTCCTCCAGGGTGGCCGACCGTTGGGTCAGTTCGTGCAACTCCACGGACTCCGCAAAGGCCGCCGCGCCAACTTGGGCACTGGTCACGCCCGTAACTCGGACACCGTCACCCTCTGGCTCCGCCGCCATGCCACGACCCGTCAGGACGGCAACCAGGCGACCGGCATCGGGTGTTCGCACAAACACGTCGTTACGCGTCGAGCGAGAGACGAATGCAGCGAGAGACTCATCGGCGATGAGATGGCCGCGACCAATGACGACCAAGTGCTCGGCGAGCAGTTGCATTTCAGACAGCAGGTGACTGGAGACCAGCACCACCTTGCCCCGGGCTGCGTATGCCGCGATGAACTCACGCAGCCACGAGATGGACTGCGGGTCCAATCCGTTAGCGGGCTCGTCGAGTAGGAGTACTTCCGGGTCGGCAAGAATCGCGCCAGCCAAGCCGAGCCGCTGACCCATGCCGAGTGAGAAGCCCTTGGGCCGCTTGTCCGCCACAGCATCGAGCCCGACTAGGTGCAGTACCTCGGTGATACGGGCTTTGGGCGCACCGCTGGCGGCGGCCAGCATCCGCAGGTGGTCACGGGCAGTCCGACTGGGATGGAAGAACTTGGCGTCTAGGTGTGCCCCGACTACTGAGGCGGGCCGTGGGTAAGACGCCAGTGGTTGGCCGTCGAACAAGGTCTGGCCGCCACCGTGATCTAGCCCGAGCATCATCCGCATCGTCGTGCTCTTGCCCGACCCATTTGGCCCGAGGAACCCAGTCACCACCCCCGGCTCAAGACTGAATGTCAACTCTGAGACGGCCCGGTACTTGCCGAAATCCTTGGTCAACCCACTGCATTCCACACGCATGCCCCGCACGCTACCAGCGCACCCACTCACTGACGGACTCCCGCGGATGCTGCTGTGCGTCAGGCTTGCCACAATGGGCGCATGCCGACCTACCAGTACCGCTGCGCTGAATGCGAAGGTTTCTTCGAAGTGGTCCAGTCGTTCTCCGACGACGCTCTGACCACCTGCGAATCCTGTGGCGGCGCTTTACGCAAGGTTTTCAGCGGTGTCGGCGTGGTCTTCAAAGGCTCGGGGTTCTATCGCACTGACTCCCGTTCAAACTCGACGTCATCGACAACGGGCTCTTCGGGCAGTACCACCGGTGGCTCAGCCCCCGCATCGCAGCAGCCCAGTGGTTCGGATTCCTCGTCGGCTGCCAGCACCGCTAGCACAACCTCTGGCACCGGCAGCACGTCAGGCTCTGGCAGCGCGCCCTCGCCAGCAAGCTAAGGAACCAGACCGGCAGTTGGTCGGCGCC
>CAYFKX010000012.1:0-11964 GCA_964343545.1 uncultured Bifidobacteriaceae bacterium
GGGAATCCGAGGCTGAGGGCTCGCCTGACTCCTCACGATGCGCGCAGCCGATGATGTCGGTCAATCGACTGATGCCGCGCCGGGCGAGCTCATTGCGAATCTCGTGATGAATGCGAGCCGGCGCACTCGGGTCGTTGAAGATCGAAGTGCCGACACTGATCGCGCTGGCACCAGCGGCAAAGAACTGCAAGGCATCTGCACCGGTTCGGATGCCACCCATGCCAAGGATCGGGACGTCCGGCATTGCCGCATGCACCTGGTAGACCGCACGCACCGCCACCGGGCGAATTGCCGGACCAGAAAGGCCACCAGTGACTCCCGCGAGCGCGGGCTTGAGGCTGTCGGTATCAATCACCATCCCCAGCAATGTGTTGATGAGCGCCAGAGCGTCCGCACCCGCTTCCACTACCCGGCCGGCAATTTCCACGATGTCAGTGACATCGGGGCTTAGTTTCACGATGACCGGCATATCCCGCGCTGCTTCAGCGCGCACTGCCGCAACCACGGTTGAGGCGAGACGAGGGTCGCAGGCAAAAACTTCTCCCCTGCTTTCCACATTTGGGCAGGAGATGTTGACCTCAAGTGCGGCTACCGCTGGCTCTTCGGACAACCTCCGGGCAAGTCGCGCGTAGTCAGCGACATTGGTGGCCGCGATGCTGACCACCGTACGGACCTGTTGCTGCTCCAGCCACGCGAGGTCCTTGCTGATGAACGCCTCGACCCCTGGCCCTTGCAACCCGATCGAGTTGAGCATGCCGCTTGGCGTCTCCGCCATGCGCGGCGTTGCCCGACCGCTACGCGGCTGCACCATGATGCTTTTGGTGACTACGGCGCCGAGCAGTCGCAGGTCGAAGAACTGAGACAACTCCTTGCCTGCGGCTGCGCAACCGGATGCTGTGAGCACCGGCCCGTGCAGGCTGAGCGCACCCAGCGACGTCGCCATCGAGACTTCCATCGGGTCGATTGCCGGGAACATCGTCATCAGTTCACCACCTGCGGCGCACCGAGGACGTCTGGTGGCATGTGACCGACATCCGCCCATCGCACGCGTTCGCCACGGAACACAGGGCCCTCGACACATGAACGGACCATGCGGGTCACCCCGTCGTCACCCACGACTGGCAGGACGCAGGTCATGCACACACCAATTCCGCAAGCCATGGACTCCTCGACCGCGCACTGGGTGTGCACACCCAGTGGTTCGCACATCGCACTGATTGCCGCCAGCATGCCCATCGGTCCACATGCGTAAACCACGTCGGCACCTGTGCGTTCCAAAGTCTCGGGCAGCACATCGGTCACTCGACCATGAGTTCCGCTGCTGCCATCGTCGGTGGTCACTGTGACCGACGATGCGCTGCGTCGGGCATCGAGCACCCCGTATAACCGGTCAGCCGAGGCAGCACCCAGAATCACGTCGACTCGACATCCGCGCTTTTGCAGTTGCTCGGCCAGCATGGCCAACGGCGCGGCGCCGTAACCACCACCAACAAGCACACAGCCCACTGGATGTGCTGGCAGTGAGAACGGCTTACCCAGCGGGCCAACCACGTTGAGCTGCGCACCCCGCTCGAGCGTGGCCAACCATGACGTCCCAGCGCCATGCGCAGCGAACACGATCTCCACGGTGCCGCCGTAGAGGCCCCGCTCATTGACTCGGTGAATCGAGAACGCCCGACGCAACAGATGCGAGGACGTGTCTCCGCCGACGCTCAACGCGACGAAGTGCCCCGGCCGGGTGATCTCCGGGATGCCCACGGCGGTAAAACTCAGATGGTGGTACGCACCGACTTTGCGAATGGCGACGACTTCGCCTTCGACCTGCACCGCCATCACACACCCGCCAGTTCACTCATGCCCATGAGGCGTTCCAAGTCTGCCTTGTGCTCTTGAAGTGAGCGCACCCCAACCCGCCCAGCCAACCGCGCCTCGATTCCTTGCACGGCAGCAGCCAAACCCTGCACGGTGGTGATGAGCGGAATACCTGCCAAGACCGAAGCAGTTCGAATCTCGTAGCCATCGCGCCTGGTGCCTACCCCGTAGGGGGTGTTTACCACCAGCTTGACTTGCCCACTGTTGATGAGCTCGACAGTCGTGACGTCTCCTGCGGCGCCAGCACCTTGATGCTGCTTGCGCACAATCGTGGTCGGCACTCCGTGCCGCGACAACACTTCGGCGGTGCCGGCCGTAGCCCACACAGTCAGGCCTAGGTCAGCCAGCCTCTTGATCGGGAAGATCGCAGCCCGCTTGTCTCGGTCAGCCAGCGAGACGAACACTCCGCCACTGATCGGTAGGCCTGCGGCGAAGGCAGCCATCGCCGATTTCGCATACGCCGCGCCGAAGTCGTCGTCGATGCCCATGACCTCGCCGGTCGATCGCATTTCGGGGCCGAGCACGGTGTCCACTCCCTGGAACCGATTGAAGGGCAAGACCGCATGCTTGACCGACACCGGGCATTGGGCTGGCAGAGTGCCACCGTCGCCCACGGGCTGGAGTAGGCCGCTCGCTCGCAAGTCGGCGATGCTCTCGCCAACTGCGATACGTGCAGCGGCCTTGGCCAGCGATACCCCGGTGGCCTTGGAGACAAATGGCACCGTTCGCGATGCGCGCGGGTTCGCTTCAAGGACATAGAGCACATCGCCGGCGATGGCGAATTGCACATTGAGCAGTCCGCGCACTCCGACTCCACGGGCGATTGCCTCGGTGGATGTGCGGATGCGGGAAACGACATCCCTGCCCAACGTGGCCGGCGGCAATGTGCACGCAGAGTCACCGGAGTGGACGCCGGCCTCTTCAATGTGCTCCATCACCCCGCCGAGGTACAACTGCTCTCCGTCAAAGAGAGCGTCCACGTCGACTTCCACGGCGTCGTCGAGAAACCGGTCGATCAGCACCGGGTGGTCCATGAGGTCGCCGCCAGCGTGCTTGTCTAGGTACTGCTGTAACTGGGTTCCGTCATAGACGATTTCCATACCACGACCGCCCAGCACGAACGAAGGTCGAACTAACACCGGGTAACCGATGCCCTCGGCGATTCCCGCGCATTCCTCTGCGCTGGTGGCAGTCCCCCAGGCGGGAGCAGGCAAGCCGGCAGAGCGCAGAACCTCGCCGAACCTGCCACGGTCCTCGGCGGCGTCAATGGACTCAGGACTGGTGCCGAGCACTGGCACGCCCGCATCTTTGAGGTTCTGAGCAAGAGCCAACGGCGTCTGCCCGCCGAGGGTGCAGATGACACCAGCAACGGGTCCGACGGCCTGTTCGGCCTCGATGACCTCAAGCACGTCCTCAACCGTGAGCGGCTCGAAGTAGAGGCGATCGGACGTGTCGTAATCAGTGGACACTGTCTCGGGGTTGCAGTTGACCATGATGGTCTCGTATCCGGCTTCGCGAAGTGTCAGCGCGGCGTGCACACAGGAGTAATCGAATTCGATTCCCTGCCCGATGCGATTCGGCCCACTTCCCAGAATCACCACTGCGGGCTTCGTGCGAGGCATCACTTCTGTCTCGAGGTCATAACTGGAGTAGTGGTACGGGGTGCGCGCGGCGAATTCGGCAGCACACGTGTCGACGGTTTTGTAGACCGGGCGCACTCCGAGTTGATGACGCAACTGCCGCAAGTTCGACTCCGACATGTTTCGCAAGAGCGCAAGCTGTCGGTCGCTGAAGCCATGGCGCTTGGCTCGACGGAGCAAGGTTGGCTCAAGCACTTCGGCGCTGAGCACCTCAGAAGCAATCTCATTGATGAGGGCGAACTGGTCGATGAACCAAGGGTCAATGCCAGTCGCGGCTGCCACTTCAGCGACCGTCGCGCCGGCCCACAGAGCTTGTTGCACCTGCGTGATCCGCCCGTCTGTCGGCTGTGCGATTTCAGTCAGCAGCGCAGACTTGTCCAAAGCCGTCGCGTCAGCAGGCCAGTGAAAGACGCTGCGCGGACGCTCCAGGGAGCGCTGTGCCTTCTGAAACGCCTCGGCGAAATTCCTGCCAATCGCCATCGCCTCACCGACACTCTTCATCGTGGTGGTCAAGATTGGATCGGCGCCTGGGAACTTCTCAAAAGCGAACCTCGGTGCCTTGACGACGATGTAGTCCAGGGTCGGCTCGAATGAGGCCGGCGTCTTGCCCGTGATGTCATTCGGAATTTCGTCCAGGGTGTAGCCGATTGCTAGGCGTGCGGCAATCTTCGCAATCGGGAACCCGGTTGCCTTCGATGCCAGTGCCGATGATCTGGACACTCGCGGGTTCATCTCGATGACGATCATGCGTCCGGTCTGCGGGTCGACGGCGAATTGAATGTTGCAGCCGCCGGTGTCGACGCCGACGGCACGAATGATGGCGATTGCGACATCCCGCATGTGCTGGTATTCGCGATCCGTCAGGGTCATCGCAGGTGCGACGGTGATGGAGTCGCCAGTATGTACGCCCATCGGGTCGACATTCTCAATGGAACACACCACAACGACGTTGTCGTTGCGGTCACGCATGAGTTCGAGTTCGTACTCCTTCCAGCCAATGATTGACTCCTCGAGCAGCACCTCAGTGGTGGGACTGGCTTGTAGCCCCAGTCCGGCGATGCGGTGCAGGTCTGCCTCGTCATAGGCAATACCGGAGCCGGCACCGCCCATGGTGAATGACGGACGGACGACCACTGGGTAGTTCAACTCCACAACGGCCGCAAGGCATTCGTCCATGGTGTGACAGATGATGGAGCGGGCACTCTCGGCTCCCACAGTGGCGACAATGTCTCGGAACTTCTCACGATTCTCGCCCCGCTCGATCGCGTCGACGTCAGCACCAATGAGTTCCACATCGAAGGCCTGCAGCACACCATCGCGGTGCAGCGCCATTGCGGTGTTCAGCGCGGTCTGCCCGCCTAGCGTTGCCAGCAAGGCGTCTGGCCGCTCGCGTTCAATGATTCGCGCCACCACGTCGGCGGTGATTGGTTCGACGTAGGTGGCATCGGCGAACTCAGGATCGGTCATGATCGTCGCTGGGTTGCTGTTGACCAAGATCACCCTGAGCCCCTCGGCCCTGAGCACCCGGCAGGCCTGGGTGCCTGAGTAGTCGAACTCACATGCCTGCCCGATAACAATCGGGCCTGACCCGATGACAAGCACACTGGAGATGTCCTGACGACGTGGCATCTACTTGGCCTCCAACACCATGGAACGGAACTGTGCGAACAGGTTTGCCGCATCATGCGGTCCAGCGGCAGCCTCGGGGTGGTACTGCACGCTGAACGCAGGCCTATCAAGGCAACGAAGACCCTCAACCACGCCATCGTTCACGCAGACGTGGCTGACCACGACTCGACCAAACTGAGTGTCAATGACTTGTCCGACAGGTGCATCCACTGCGAACCCATGGTTGTGCGCGCTGATCGCGATAGTTCCCGTGGCCGTGTCCTTCACCGGAATGTTGATACCGCGATGGCCGTAGCCCAACTTGTACGTCTCAAACCCGAGCGCACGGCCGAGGATTTGGTTACCGAAGCAGATTCCGAAAAGTGGTCGGCGCAATTCCAAGGCCGAACGCACCAGCGCGATGGTGTCGATCGCGGTCGCTGGGTCACCCGGGCCATTCGACAGAAACAGTGCGTCAAAATCGTCGGCCAGGATCTGCTCGTGCGGGGTGGCAAGCGGTAGCACATGCACCTCGAACCCCTGCTCGGCCAGCAGTGTTGGCGTCATCGCCTTGATGCCGAGGTCTACCGCGGCGACCGTAGCCACCCGCTCACCACGAGCGGGTACCACGTAGGGCGCAGCGGTCGACACTTCACTTGCCAACTCCGAGCCGGTCATCGCATCAGAAGATCGCACTATGGCGAGCATCTCCTGCGCGGACAACTGCGAATCAGTTCCTGAGAAGATGCCGACTCGCATGGCGCCGCGTTCGCGAAGGTGGCGCGTGAGTGCGCGGGTGTCTATGCCGCTGATTCCCACCACGCCGTCGCGTGCCAACGTGGATCCCAAGTCCGTCTTGGCGCGCCAGGACGATGTCACTCGGCTTGGGTCGCGCACGACGTATCCAGCCACCCAGATGCGCGTTGACTCCGGGTCCTCCTCGTTCATGCCAGTGTTGCCGATATGCGGGGCGGTCATGATGACCACTTGTCGGTGGTACGACGGGTCGGTGAGCGTCTCTTGATACCCGGTCATTGCGGTGTTGAACACCGCTTCGCCACAGGTCTGCCCGATTGCTCCGTAGGACTCGCCAACAAGAGTTAACCCGTCCTCGAGCATGAGTACTGCCGGCTGGGGTGATGTCATATCTGAGTCCTTGAGGTGGTGTCGGTAAAGGAGATACGCCCGTGACGGACAGTCATCGCAACGCTGCCTCGCATCGCTCGGGCCGTGAACGGAGTGTTGCGACTTAAAGACTGCAGATCCGCAGGTTCTACTGACCAGACTGCCTCGGGGTCGACAAGGACGAGGTCAGCGACTGCCGCCGGCTCAGGCAGACTCCAGGCAAGGCCTGCGATCCGTGCTGGTGTTGAGCTCATGGCCTCCCACAACCTCTGCCACGACATCAGCCCAGACGCCACCATGGTTTCGTAGACCACGCAGAATGCCGTCTCCAGCCCGAGCATGCCCATGGCCGCATCTGGCCACGCACACGACTTGTGAGCCGGTTCATGAGGTGCATGGTCTGTCGCCACAATGTCAATGGTGCCGTCGGCGAGAGCCTCCCTGACGGCCGCGACGTCGGCGGCGGTACGCAAGGGCGGGTTGACCTTGTAGACCGGGTCCCCACTGAGTGCGGCATCATCGACCAACAGCAGATGGTGCGGGGTGACTTCAGCGGTCACCGGCACACCGCGGGATTTAGCCCACCTCAGCACCTCGACTGTTTGGGCACTCGATACATGGCAGACATGCAGTCTGCCGCCAGTGTCAGCGGCCAACATCACATCGCGGGCGACGATGAGTGACTCCGCGACTGCCGGCCATCCGCGCATTCCCAGCGCCCTAGAGATCTCTCCCTCGTTGAGTTGAGCATCACGGGTCAGCGTGGACTCCTGGGCGTGCTGGGCGATGACCCCGTCGAATCGTGCGACCTCGAGCAGCGCTGCACGCATGAGGTCAGCGCGTTGTACGCAGTGCCCATCGTCGCTGAACACGGTCGGCGCAGCTTCGGTGTCATGCATCGCGGCAATCGGCGCAAGTTCATGCCCTGCCAAGCCCATGGTGATTGCGCCAACCGGTCGGATATCCACCAGTCCGAGGTCGACACCTCGCCGCCACACTGCGTCAATTGCTTGCGCAGTGTCGGCGACCGGAGTGGTGTTCGCCATCGCATGCAGCGTGGTGAATCCCCCAGCAAGAGCCGCGCGAGACGCCGACTCTGCCGTCTCCGCGCTCTCACGTCCAGGTTCGCGAATGTGCGTGTGTAAGTCGATGAAAGATGGAAGCGCAATCAAGCCAGTGCAGTCGACGTCTTGGGTTCCTGGCTGCGCTAGCGACGCGCCCGCTGGATCAATGCTGGTCACAACGGCGCCCGAAACGCTCACATCGACGGTGGCGGCACCACGCCACGGCATCACAACGTCCCGAAGTATCAGAGTGCTCATGTCCGCGACCTCACGAGGGTCTCAAGCACTGCCATGCGGGTGTACACACCTTGTTTCACCTGCTGCACGATCAACGACCGCGCCCCGTCCGCCACTGCCGAGTCAATCTCGATACCGCGGTTCATGGGCCCCGGATGCATGACCATCGCATGGTCACGCATGCGTGACGCACGCTGCTCGGTGAGCCCGAGCGCTGCCGTGAACTCTGCAGAATCAACGTCAAAGCCGTGTGGCATGCGTTCACGTTGAATGCGAAGGCACATCACCACATCCGCGTGTGGCAATACCTCGTCAATCTCATGACAGACCTCACCGGGCCACGTGTCGATGTCTTCGGGCAAAAGTGCTTCCGGTGCGACGTAGGTGATACGGGCGCCGAGCCTTGGAAGCAGCGCGCTGTTGCTTCGGGCAACGCGACTGCGGACGATGTCGCCGACGATGGCAACATGCAAGCCGTCGATCTCACCAAAGTGCGACTGCAAGGTGGCGGCGTCCAACAATGCCTGGGTTGGGTGCTCGTTCGTTCCGTCGCCGGCGTTGACCATCGCAGTGTCGCACCAGGTGCTACCTGCGACGTCTGCGACGACGCCGTTCTCGGGGTGACGCAACACAGTGACTACTGGCTGCACACTGGCTTGTAACGTCAACATGGTGTCCTTCAGGCTCTCGCCCTTTGCCACACTCGAGCCAGACGCGGTCACCAAGCACGTGGCATATCCGAGCCGGCGGGCGGCAGATTCAAACGACGTCCGCGTGCGAGTGGAGTCTTCATAGAACAGCAGTTGTACGCATGGCGATGACGCCGTCAAGGGCCGATCCGTGGCCTGCGACAGCGACGCGAACTGGGCGGTCCGGTCTAGTAGCGCGTGCACCTGACCGTCAGAAAGCTCGGCGATTGCGGTGAGATGTTGCATCAGGCACCAGCCGACTCAGAGGTCAGCATCCGCACCCGGACTTCATCGTGGCCATCGGTCTCAACGAGGCACACCAGGACATCCTCGCGTAGCGACGTTGGGATGTTTTTGCCGACGAAGTCAGCTCGGATAGGAAGTTCCCGATGTCCACGGTCAACCAGAGCAACCAACTGCACGGCACCTGGACGACCAAGTGCATCAAGGGCGGTCAGTGCCGCTCGCACGGTACGACCGCTGAAGAGCACGTCATCAACCAAAACAACTGTGCGTCCTTCGACACCACAGTCAGGCACGTGCGTGTTGCCATGGCTTCGAGGCGGTCGAAGATGGGCATCATCGCGAAAGTCGCTGACGTCCAAACTGCCCGTAGGCACAGGCCCGCCAGCCGCGATGCGCTCGATCTCGACACTCAGGCGTGCTGCCAGTTCCACACCTCGGCTAGGAATGCCTAGCAGCACCAAGTCGTCGATGCCGCGGTTACGTTCGATGATTTCGTGCGCGATCCGAGTCAGCGCGCGACGGACATCGTCGGAGTTGAGAATGACTTTGTCATCAAAGGCAGATGCGTCGTGCGCATCGCGCGTCGGCGAGGTAGACACCACCATCGTCGACCCCCTTTCCCGCCTCACAGGACGGACTTAAAGGTTGTCAGTTACCTGAACGTACCACTGAGTCGCTGCGACCCGATCACGTGCTCCCCCACGGCGCGTCTAAACCACTGCGTGCCCAATACGGTGAACTCGCATGCCATTGGTCGTGCCCGGTACGCCCGGGGGCACACCTGCAACGACGACGACCCGTTCGCCCTCGGCGATTCGACCCAAGTTGAGAAGTGCGAGATCGACCTGGCGCACCATGTCATCGGTGTGCGCGACCGCCGGCACGAGGAACGACTCCACGCCCCAGAGCAGGGACAGTTGATTGCGCACCCGCTCGGTAGTCGTGAACGCCAACACTGGCACTTCCGAACGGTGACGGGCAACCAAACTCGCGGACAATCCCGTCTCGGTGAATGCCACCAAGAACTTCGAGCCGGTAGCACGCGCCACTTCAACTGCCGCCTTTGTGACTGCTCGCGCAGTGCCGTCGGACTGGGCGTCCGCGAGCGCAGGCAGTTGGCTCAGTGCCTTGGACTCGACGTGCTCCATGATGGTGGCCATCACGTCCACAACCATCGCCGGGTGCTGTCCAACGCTGGTTTCCCCTGACAACATGAGGGCATCAGCGCCGTCAAGCACCGCGTTTGCGACATCACTGACTTCGGCGCGTGTGGGGCGAGATGCGGTAATCATGGAGTCAAGCATTTGAGTGGCCACGATGACTGGCTTGCCGTGCTCTCGCGCGAGCGCGATAGCCTGCTTTTGAACTAGTGGCACCGTCTCCAAGGGCATTTCCACCCCAAGATCCCCACGGGCAACCATGATGCCGTCAAAAGTCTCGACAATCTCAGTCAAGTTAGCCACGGCCTGCGGCTTCTCGATTTTTGCGAGGACGGGGACGAACACGCCCTCCTCATCCATGATGCGTTGCACATCGGCGTAATCGGCTGCCGAACGCACAAAGGACAATGCCACCAAGTCGACACCGAGGCGCAATGCGAAGCGCAAGTCCTCGATGTCCTTGTCAGACAACGCCGGGACCGAGACAGCCGCTCCCGGCAGGTTGATGCCCTTGTTGTTGCTGACCTCGCCGCCGATGATGACTCGCGTCACGACATCTGTTGTCGTCACAGACACTGCTTCGAGCGCGACCCGACCGTCGTCTATGAGCAATGAGTCACCCGGCGTCACGTCACCTGGCAAACCGACGTAAGTCGTGCCGCACTCGCTCGCCGAACCAGGCACGTCCCGTGTGGTGATGGTGAACGTGTCACCGACCGCCAGGGTCACGGCGCCATCGATGAACTTCGCAAGGCGAATCTTCGGACCTTGCAGGTCGGCCAAGATGCCGACGGGCCTACCCGCGGCGGCCGCTGCCGCGCGCACCCGCTGGAAATTTCGCTCGTGATCTGCCTGGCTGCCGTGGCTGAGGTTCATCCGGGCCACGTCCATGCCGGCCGCAACTAAGGCTGCAAGCTCGGACTCAGTTTCGCTGGCTGGGCCGAGCGTGCAGACGATTTTGGCTCTACGCACGAGGCAACCCTAGTGCGATGTGACCTGCGCCACACCGCCAGGTCGGACTACTTCGCGGCGGCGATGGCGGCCAGCAGCTTCTTGCCGGTCTGGTCGAACACAACCTCGGGCTTTTGCTCCTTGCCGTTGATGAGCAGCGTGGGCGTGCTGGCGATGCCCTTCTTGTTAAACGTCTGGTTGCTTGCAACGGCCCAGTCGGCGTATTTTCCTGAGTTCACGCACTCGCTGAACTTCGGCAGGTCCCCCTTGTCCAGGATTTGCGAACCCAACGTGAGCAGCGTGATGTCGCTGTAGCCCTGGCCCTCGGTTTTTGGCTGGTTGGCGAACACCGCCTTGTGGTACTCGGCAGCCTTGCCTGCGTCGATGGCGCAGCCCCAAGCCGCTGTGGCGCGCTTGCTGGAGTTTGGGTTGCCGGCTGCTTGGTTCTCCGCGGCCTTTGCGTCGTCAAGGAACGAAGCGGGGTGCCACACCAACGTGATCTTGCCTTGGTCCGCCAGATCGACGAGACGATATCCGTTGATTGGCTCGAACATCGCACACGCGGGGCACTGGAAATCCTCGTATAAGTCGACCCGGGGAACGCCGTCTGTCTTGGAGCCATAGACCACCCCATAGTCGGACTTGTCCACGCCCGCGGGCAAAGCGTTCGCCGAGACATTGTCCTTGCCCTGCTTGGCGACAACGGACGCGATGATGATGCCAAGCACCACCACCGCCACGACAGCGCCGCCAATGATGCCGGTCAAGCGATCACGGCGCTTCTGCGCAGCCTCTTGGGCCTCGCGCGCAGCTCGAGCCTGCTCACGCATCTCATTGCCAGCCATGTCCGCTCCCAAATCCTCAATGTCGCGCGCGGCGAATGCCGCTCAATGGGCACAAGATAGCCGTAGTTAGGCGCCGCGGCGATGCGACCTCGGTCCAGTCAGCCGCGCTGTACCGCCCACACGGACCGGGGATTGAGCCACAGCCGAACTCCAAGCCCGGCGAACAACAGGTCTCGTAGAACTTCCGAGGTGTAGCGAGCGTGCCGACCAGCGGGGTCGATGTCCCCGCCGCCGCCGAAGCAGCCGCAATCAATGGAGTACCCGCGCACCCACACGCTCACAATGCCCACGATGAACACCGCCATCAGGACGGCGGTGGCCAGGCTCGACAGGCGGACAAACAGCCCAAGCAGCAGGCACAGGGCGAGTAGAACCTCAAACGCTGGCAACATCAGCCCCACGATGTCTGCAACCTCCACGGACATGCCTGGCAATCGGTAGGCCAAGATTGCGCGCCGACGAGTCCCCTGATCCTCGATCAGCTTGATGGCGCCAGCGAATCCCAGCACTGCTGCCAAGGCAAGCCG
>CAYFKX010000013.1:0-11181 GCA_964343545.1 uncultured Bifidobacteriaceae bacterium
GTCGGCATCAGCATGGGCAGGGGGTTGGCGGCACAGCCTTCCGTCGACGATCTGGTGCCACGGTGCGTGGAACCGCAAGGCAGTCGCGGTCAGTGTCGTCGTCGGCGCCGACGGCTACACCGCACGAGTGGCTGAACGCGCATGCAGCATTACAAATCTTCGCCGCGAGGGCGATTGGCTGGATTTTGAGATTGATGGCGAGCCGCAGCGGTGGATATACGCGCGTGTGCGCACTCCTGATGGAGATGCCACCTGGCTTGCCAACGAGGCACAGGCATGGTGCATCGACCATCGGCGCTACATCCGCGACGCCGCTGTTTCCGGCACAACATCCCCCCAAGTGCGCAGCCCGATGCCAGGCACGGTCGTGCAGGTATTGACCTCGCTTGGTTCAACTGTCGTCGCGGGGCAGCCCCTCCTAGTCTTGGAGGCGATGAAGATGGAACATCAGGTGCGCGCTCCCCACGATGGCGTGGTCCGTGAGCTGAACTGCACCAGCGGTGCGCATGTGCGACTGCAGGAACTCCTCGTCGTTGTGGAGACGGCGCCATGACGCACCTGCCGGCGGAAGTCACCGTCTACGAAGTCGGTCCGCGCGATGGGCTGCAGAATGAGCAATCAGTTATTGCAACAGCGGTCAAGACTGAACTCATCACTCGATTGCTCGACGCTGGACTGCCGGCAGTAGAAGTCACGAGTTTCGTGCACCCGCAGCGGGTCCCACAGCTTGCCGATGCCGACGAGGTCTGCGCTGTGCTCGCCGATCGCATCGCGGGTCAACGCATGCCAGTGCTCGTGCCGAACGCCCGCGGCTTGACCCGTGCGCTTGCGGCAGGTGCACGCGAAGTTGCGGTTTTCCTCAGTGCCACCGAGTCGTTCGCGCAAGCGAACCTCGGCACCGACCTGCGGGGTCAGTTCGACATGGCAGGGCCAGTTATTGCGCAGGCACGGGCGGCGGGCCTGCGCGTACGTGGGTATGTCTCTATGTGCTGGGGGGATCCCTGGGAAGGCGCGGTGGCACCATCTGCAGTCGCGCATGTGGTGCAGCAGCTGGTTGACGCGGGGGTCCACGAAGTGTCGTTGGGGGACACCATTGGCGTAGCCACAGCACATGAAGTGACTCAGTTGCTCAGAGCCGTGTCCGCCGCAGCCGGCGGCATGGACAGGCTTGCAGTGCACTTCCATGACACCTATGGCCAGGCGCTCGCGAATGTCTTGGCTGCTCTTGACCTAGGGGTCACCACCGTCGACTCATCCGTCGGCGGTCTCGGCGGTTGCCCGTTCGCCAAGACCGCCACCGGCAATCTTGCTACCGAGGATCTGCTGTGGTTTCTGCACCGACAAGGCGTGCGTACCGGTGTCAACCTTGACGCAGTCGTGGACACCACGACCTGGTTGAGCAGGGTCTCTGCGCTTGTGCCACAGTCACGGGCATACATCGCGTTGGCGCACACACGACAGGCAGACGATTCTCAATCGGAGGATGCACGTGGTTGACACCCGCTTGAGTGACGAGCACGGCGACCTCTGCGCCGAAGTGGCGCGATTTGCTCGCGACGTTGTTGCGCCAGTGTCCGCGCAGCACGATGCGGACAAGACTTTTCCCTATGACGTCGTCGCGCAGATGGCCTCAATGGGCTTGTTCGGATTGCCGTTCCCCGAGGAGTTTGGCGGGATGGGCGGGGACTACCTCGCACTGTGTCTGGCAATTGAGGAACTTGCGCGCGTCGATCAGAGTGTGGCCATCACATTAGAAGCAGCCGTGTCCTTAGGTGCTATGCCGGTCTACCGCTTCGGCACTGAAGAGCAGCAGCGCAGGTGGCTGCCACAACTCGTCAGCGGTCAACGCTTGGGGGCATTCGCGTTGACCGAGTCTGGGGCGGGTAGTGACGTGACCGCCATGCGTACGACTGCGCAACGGACATCGGATGGTTGGGTCATCAACGGCACTAAGGAGTTCATCACCAACTCCGGTACCGACATCACCTCGCTCATCACCGTGTGTGCAGTCACCGGGCGCAAAGACGATGGCCGCCCGATTTTGTCGTCGTTTCTGGTTCCCGCGGATACTCCCGGCATCCAGATCGAACCTGCCTACAACAAGGTCGGCTGGCATGCATCGGACACGCACCCAATCACTTTGGTTGATGTGCACGTGCCCGCTGACGCGTTGCTCGGCGACGAGGGTCGTGGCTACTCCAACTTTCTGTCGATTCTCGATGAAGGGCGCATCGCAATCGCGGCGCTGGCCACCGGGGCAGCGCAGGGATGTGTTGACGAGAGCATCAAATACGCACGTGAGCGCGAGGCTTTCGGCCGTCCTATCGCCGAGTTCCAGTCGATTGCATTCATGATCGCGGACATGGAAGCGCGTACCCAAGTCTCGAGGGCGATGTGGCGCCATGCGTCTTCGCTGATGGCCGCCGGTCTGCCCTACAAGAAAGAGGCCGCCATCGCAAAACTTGTCGCGAGCAATGCCGCAATGGACAACGCCCGCGCTGCGACGCAGATTCACGGCGGCTATGGCTTCATGAACGAGTACCCGGTCGCCCGGCAGTACCGCGATAGCAAGATTCTCGAAGTCGGCGAAGGCACCAGCGAGGTTCAACGCTTGCTGATTGCGCGTGAGCTTGGATTACCCACATGAGTCTTGTTGACTTCGCTGTGGAACAAGGCGTCGCATTCCTCACGCTGAATCGACCCGACGCGCGCAATGCACTGAATGCTGAACTGCGCCAAGGCATCCGTGACGGCCTTCGTGCATTTGCTAGCGATGCCTCAGCGAATGTCCTTGTGATTCAGGCGGCCGGCACGGTCTTCTGCGCTGGTGCGGACCTCGCCGAAATGACCGCACTCGGTACGGCGATGATTCCTCGCGACTTTGTGCCTGCCATCACTGACATCGCTGACTGCCACAAGCCGGTAGTCGCCGCCGTACAGGGGGCCGCATTCGGAGGGGGCTTCTGGCTAGCCCAGCAGTGCGACCTCGTCATCGCCTCTGACGATGCGAGATTTGGTATCACCGAAGCGCGTTGGGGCCGTGGCGCGCCTTGGGCGGCGTCTTTGCTGTCACTTATCGGAGCGCGGGCTGCGATGGAACTTCTCGTCACCGCCGAGCCGGTCGACGCCTATCGAGCACACGAGCTGGGGTTGGTAAACCACGTGGTGCCCGCCGAGCAGTTGGCGCAAAAGTGTGTGGAATTTGCACAGCACATCGCTTCGCTAGCACCACTGTCGGTGCGCGCAGGAGTGCAGATGGTGCGGGCGCAACGTGCCGCGGCCGTGGAACGCGTCGCTGAGGATGCGTGGACCATGTGGCAGCCGGTCTATGACAGCGAGGATGCACAGGAGGGTCCGCGGGCTTTCGCCGAGAAGCGCGCGCCGGTATGGCGTGGTCAGTGACGTGAAAGCGGATGCGCCAAGCATGGTGAAAGCGGAGGTTGACCATGGGCAGTAATGGCTTGTCAAAGCGGGTGGACTCCGCGGCCCAGGCCGTCGCAGACATCCCAGATGGCGCGAGTATTGCCGTCGGAGGGTTCGGCCTGTCCGGTATCCCCACAGTCTTGATTGAGGCGGTGCTTGACCGCGGCGTTGGCGGATTCAGCGTGGTGTCGAATAACTGCGGTCTCGATGATGCCGGGATTGGTCTATGGCTTGCTGCCGGCAAGATCGCACGAATCACCGCATCGTATGTTGGCGAAAATGACACCTTCGAGCGGCAGTACCTCAGCGGCGAGTTGCATGTCGAACTGACCCCGCAGGGGACACTGGCCGAGAAACTGCGCGCCGGCGGATCAGGTATCCCGGCGTTCTTCACACCAGCTGGGGTTGGCACTTTGGTCGCCGAAGGTGGCCTGCCCTGGCGATATGCCGCAGACGGTTCCGTTGCTGTCGCATCGCCACCGAAGGAGGTCCGTGTCTTCAATGGCAAGGAGTATGTACTCGAAGAGAGCATCACCACGGACTTCGCTTTGGTCCGCGCACGCACGGTGGACTCCCTTGGCAACTGTGTTTTCCACGCAGCCGCCCGCAATTTCAATGTGCCTGCGGCGATGGCCGGACGAATCACCATTGTCGAAGCCGAGGAATTCGTGCCAGCAGGACAGATTGCCCCGGATGACATCCACTTGCCCGGCATCTTCGTCAGCCGGGTCGTTGCGTTGACACCGGAGCAGGCCTCACGCAAGCGCATCGAGCGACTCACTGTTCGAGGCAAGGAGGCCTGAGATGGCATTGACCCGGGAGCAGATGGCCGCGCGGGCGGCCCAGGAGTTACGTGCCGGGGAGTACGTGAACCTCGGTATCGGTTTGCCAACGCTGGTGCCGAACTACCTGCCGGCAGGAATCACTGTCATCTTGCAGTCTGAGAACGGCATTCTCGGAGTTGGACCGTACCCACTCGAGGGGGACGAAGACCCGGACCTGGTCAACGCCGGCAAAGAGACGGTGACCGTGCAAGCAGGTGCCTCGTTCTTTGACTCGAGCACAAGCTTTGCGATGATCCGTGGCGGCAAAGTCGGCACGGCCATCCTCGGCGCGATGCAGGTGTCGCATTCAGGAGATCTTGCCAACTGGATGATTCCCGGCAAGATGGTCAAAGGCATGGGTGGGGCCATGGACCTCGTCCACGGTGCTGCCACGGTCATCGTGCTCATGGAACATGTGGCGCGCGATGGCAGTGCCAAGTTGGTGCAGGAGTGTTCGTTGCCGCTGACAGGTCGAGGGGTAGTGCAGCGGGTGATCACAGATCTCGCCGTCATCGACATCACGGCCGAGGGTTTCGTCCTGCGCGAGTGCGCGCCCGGTGTGAGCGTTGAGGATGTGGTTGCCGCCACCGGCGCACCGCTCATCACCGACCAACTCACCGCGTAGCGCATCGCACTCCCGGGCCGGGGGTGTTGAATACACCGCATGGCCACACAGAAGAAGCCCAAGGATTCCGACGACGCTCACGGTGGCGCTCAGCCTGATGACCCGAAGGCAGCGTTCAAAGCAGCCCTGGAACGTAAGCAGGCTCAAGGCAGCACCGGCCGCGCAGGTGGTGGCACTGGCCCGGGTAAGCCCAGCGCTGGCTCCACGAAGGCGGCCGGCGGGCGCCGCACATTCCAGCGCAAGAGCGGCTCTGCGTGAGTGACGCGACGGTGCTGTCTTTCGGGCACCATCGCACGATCACCGTCGACGGGCGCACGGTCGAAATCTGGGAACCAGACCACGACCGAAACGTGGTCAGACCACTGCTGCTCGCACATGACGGCCAGAACCTGTTCCTGCCCGGTCGTTCCTTCGGCGGCGTGCCGTGGGGCTTGGCGGAAGCGCTCGCAACGCTGTCTGAGGATGTCGTCCTGCCCTATGTCATCGCGCCATGGAACCGTCCGGATTTCGGTCGCGCCAGTGACTATGCACCGCAGTCAGTCATTGAACGTTCGCCGCAGGTTCAGCGAGGTTTGAACGAGTACTTCTCATGGACTGACGCGCTGGTTGGCGGTGCGATGCCGCAGTGGCGAGGCGATGAGTACGTGGCCTGGTGCGCAGACCGGGTTATCCCGTCGGTGATTGCTGAGTGCGACTGGAGTGTTGACCGCAGTCAGGTAGCCGTCATGGGCTCAAGCATGGGCGGGCTGGCATCGGCCTATGCGCTCGCATGCCGTCCCGATGTGTACGCCACCGCCTTGTGTCTGTCGACGCATTGGACCCCCGGCGGCCACGAGGGCACCGAACTGCTCGTTGAGATGCTGCCACCGGCCAGTGCAGGTGCTCGGGTGTGGTTCGACCACGGAACTGAGAACTTAGATGCAACTTACGGTGAGTTTCAGGTCACGGCTGATGCCGTCATGCGTCGCCTGGGCTACGAACTTGGTCCACAGTGGCAGACCCGCGTGTATCAAGGAGCCGACCACAACGAAGCGTCTTGGGCACAACGACTGCCCGAGATCCTGCGGTGGTGGCTCAGGGGCGACGCATGAGCCTGCTCGGCGGCCGTCCCACCGAGAGTGTCGGTACCTCCGTTGAGTTCCTTGATGCCGCTGATGAGTAACGCAGCGGGCAACCCACCTGTGGTCGGTGCCCATGAAGCGATGTGGGCAAATGCCATGCGCGAAGCAATCGACTGTGCGCGCGCAGCGCTTGAGCATGGCGATGTACCGGTCGGCGCCGTCGTCGTTGATGCCCTCGGCACAGTCATAGGGAGCGGCCGCAATTTGCGGGAACGTGACGACGACCCGCTTGGTCATGCAGAGGTTGTCGCGCTGCGTGAGGCGGCTGCGACCCGAGGCCATTGGCGGTTGGACGACTGCTCGCTGGTCGTGACTCTTGAGCCCTGCGCCATGTGCGCGGGTGCAATTACCCAAGCCCGCATAGCCAGGCTGGTTTTCGGCGCGCACGACGAGAAAGCCGGAGCCGTCGGCTCGGTGTGGGATGTTGTGCGAGACCCCCGAGTTCCACATCGCACTGAGGTCATTTCTGGGGTCTTGCGCGCTGAGTGCGCATCGCTACTGACCGAGTTCTTTCGCGCTCAGCGAGGCGGGTAATCTCTGCGGCGGTGTCGTGTCCGAGCGGCCGAAGGAGCGCGCCTCGAAAGCGCGTGAGGGGAAACTCTCCGTGGGTTCAAATCCCACCGACACCGCCACTTTCTTCGCCAGCATCAGCGGCTCATGGTCGGGGCGGACTATTGCGGTGCTGCCAAAGCCCCACTCCAACTGGGGGGCGTGCGGTATGTCGCACGCTGCTCCGCAGCGCCAACGCAGGGTGCAACATCACATCCGGTCCCGGATGCTGGTGCGCCTTGGGTGCGAGACAATGAGTGCCAAGAACGTGTTGGTTTCCCGGGCGGCTAGCCCTGCGCCAGAGGAGAGGACCTGCCATGACCGTGCTCGAGACGAGACCGATGCTCAGTAGCGCTGCGCATCTGCTCGCCACCGAGTCGATGCCGCGGGTGACCTTCGACGAGTGTCACCGCGAGGCGTACTCCATCGACCTGGAGACGGCCGCTGTCATGAACCCGGTCAACCCGGCTGACAACTCGTACGCAGCCGTCGCTTCCTATTTGCGTCACCGTGGGTTTCGAGTAAGCGCGAACCATGTTGGTCCCATTTCGGCAGAGACCCTCGCGAGTACGGATGTCTATGTCATTGCTCACCCATCTGACCCGCACTGGGAGAAGACGACTGGGCTGGGTTCACCAGTACTGAGTCTGGACGAAGTTGACCTGCTCGAGCAGTGGGTGCGCGCCGGCGGTGGCCTGATCGTCATCGCAGAACACGAGCAGGACAAGTACGGCAACAACTTGAATGAGCTGCTCAGCCGATTCGGCACGCGAGTGATCCACACAACTGTGGTCGACCCGGTGAGCAACCACAACTCCGTAGCGGCGTGGGCACATGCGCAGCCGACTACCCCTGGCGAGGGTGCTGCGACGCACGTGCATCGGGTAGTCGTCTACCGAAGCGGCACGCTTGCGTTCACTGATGCAGCACAACAGCAGGTGTTGCTGCGGGCGTGCGAAACTTCCGATCACGCGGGCGACCCGATTGCCGCACTGTTACCTGCCGGTGCGGGTCGAGTCGCGGTCATCGCGGACAGTGACTTGTTTAGTGACGATTCAGTTGCTGACGCGGATCACGCAGACCTGTTTCTCAATATGGTCTCCTGGGTCGCAGCTGGCCGCTATGCCACGTCAACGCCTACGCAGATTCGGCAGCTGCCGCAGTGGTGGCAGGAGTTGAAGTCTGCAGTCATCGAGTTGCGTGCGATGCAGTCCAAGGACGGTTCTATAGAAGCCTCAACGCACTCCACGGACCGGGCTCGTGCCCTGGTGGAGACGATGGTGGCGTCGGTTGCGGCCGCGGCCGACGATTTCCCGCACAATCGCCCCTACCACGATGCGTTGGCCACAGACTTGCGCACGTGGGCCGATGGCGGCTTCAAGGTGCCGGACTTTCTCGACTCGCTCTCGGTCTTCCGCCCAGATCTTGCTCGCGCTGACGGCACAGAGCACCTCGTTGTCTTCCCGATGTACACACAGAACGGCAATCCTGACCGGGTATTCGAAGCCGTGTGGGTAAGCACCTGCTGGCCGCAGTGGGTGGCTGAGATTGAGGCAGCGGGCTACACGAATCCGGCGTTCGTCCCCATCACGTTCGTCGACTTCACGCCAGGGTATGACACACATAGCGCAGTGCTCTTCCCTGAGACCGTTGCCGTGCGCAGCACCCCGACCTTCCACTGGGGAGGCATCTTCTGCGACCGAGAAGCCGCACGTTTCCGCAATGTGACCGCCGCGGCCGCAGAGTTGCTAAAGCTGGACCTGCCGCCGGATGCTGGCCTGCTGGTCGCCGACCAGAAACTCGCTCAAGAAACTTTCGTGCTCTGGGATCTCGTGCACGACCGCACTCACAGCCACGGTGACTTGCCGTTCGATCCTTTTATGATCAAGCAACGGATGCCGTTCTGGCTGTACGCGCTTGAAGAACTGCGCTGCGACCTCAACACCTTCGTCGAGATGCACCGCTTCATTGAGCAGGGTGTGCCGCACGCGCCGATGGTCCGCTACGCCATCGTTTTTGACCGGCTCTTCCGATTCCCCATTACTGGCGAGCGCACCCGTAACTATGACGGGCTGGGCGGGCAGATCCTGTTCGCGCACCTGCATAAGGATGGGGTGCTGCGGTGGACTGACAACACGTTGCATCTGGACTGGGACCGCTTGCCAGAGTCAGTGGGGGCGCTCACTGCCGCCGTTAACGACCTGTATCACGACGGAATCGAGCGCAGCCGTGTTGGTCACTGGCTCGCCACCTACACATTCGTGTCGCAGCTGGTCCCAGCACACCCAGCATCCGTGTGGTCGGCCGGGTCGCTGGACCTCACTGCCGAGCCGAAGGAACTGGTGAATGCGGTCCTTGACGATGAGTTCCCTCTCAACGTGTTCTACGAGGCGCTTCGCAAGAAACTCAGTCCCGTCATAGCAGCTGCGAAAGGCATCACCGCATGAGTCGCCTACACGATCCTCAATGGCGTGGGTTTGCATCCGATAACTACGCAGGCGTCCACCCAGCAGTGATGCAGGCGATGGCAGATGCAAACGACGGGCACCAGGTCGCCTACGGTGATGATGTCTACACACAACGGTTGCGCGATGTCGTGCGTGAACTGTTCGGTGCTCACGCTGAGGTATTCCCAGTCTTCAACGGCACCGGCGCCAACGTCGTCGCGTTGCAGTCGATGATGAAACGCTGGGAGGCTGTCATCTGCTCAACCAGTGCGCACGTGCTTGTCGACGAAGGCGGTGCACCGGAACGCACCGGCGGTTTCAAGTTACATCCAGTTGCAACGGAGGACGGCAAGCTCACGCCCGACCTCATTGATGAGCAGGCATGGGGCTTCGGCGATCAGCACCGCGCTCAACCAGCGGTCGTGACCATCACGCAGTCCACCGAACTTGGGACGGTGTACACCCCGCAGCAGGTACGTGCTGTGGTTGATCACTGCCATGCCAAGGGCATGCGGGTGCACATGGACGGTGCTCGCTTATCCAATGCTGCTGCCGCGCTTGGCTGCGCTTTCCGAGAGTTCACCACTGACGCCGGTGTCGATGTGCTCAGCCTCGGCGGCACCAAGATTGGCGCGATGGGGGCTGAGGCGGTCGTGGTCTTGAACCCTGATTCGGTGGAGGGGCTGGCATACCTGCGCAAGGGGGCCATGCAGTTGGCGAGCAAGATGAGGTTTGTCTCCGCGCAACTTCTGGCGCTGTTTGAGGGTCAGGTGTGGTTGGACAACGGTCGTCATGCCAACGCGATGGCCAGCCGACTGCATGAGGCGGTATCGGCCATTCCGGGAGTACGCATCTCACGCAGCGTTGATGCCAATGCGGTTTTTGCCATCTTGCCCGCGGACGTGACCGCTCGGTTGCAAGAGCGATTCCGTTTCTATACGTGGAACGAAATGACCGGTGAAGTGCGGTGGATGGCCTCGTGGGACACCACCGAGTCCGATATTGACGCGTTTGCGGCAGCTGTCGCTGAGGAGATGGGTGCCGTCTCGGTCAGCTGAGTGCTGCATGCCAGTGCTGACCGCAGGAAACAGAAATCACCGCGGTCGCCTGCGCGACCGCGGTGATAAATGGCGGAGGTTAGGGGATTTGAACCCCTGAGGGGTTGCCCCCAACACGCTTTCCAAGCGTGCGCCCTAGGCCACTAGGCGAAACCTCCGTGGCAGAGATTACCGATGCTCACCCCGGGCATCCGCATCGCCCGCAGCCGCGGATGCAGCGGCCGTAGTGACCTGCGACGACAGGTCGCAGTTGCAGTGGGCATACTTAGCAATAGCCCCTCGCGTGGCGTCATCTCGGTCACTCCCCCAGGTCCGGAAGGAAGCAAGGGTCCCCGGGCTCTGTCGGGTACGCGGGGGGTCTTTGTGTCCTCAGTCACACTAAGGTCTGAACCATGGACAAGGCGTCGTCGGGTCGTGGCAAGAACGCCGCCGCGCCGAGTGACGCAGCCGCTGTGGCTGTGGGCCGTGGCACCGGTTTGGCGCTCTACCGCGCATACCGACCTGGCACTTTGGCCGAGGTCATTGGTCAAGACCACATCACTGTGCCACTGGCTCGAGCAGTTGATTCTGGGCGCTCGCACCACGCCTACCTGTTCACTGGGCCACGTGGCTGCGGCAAGACGTCATCGGCGCGCATCCTTGCGCGCTGCCTGAACTGCGAGCAGGGGCCGACGTCTACCCCCTGTGGAACTTGTCAATCCTGTATTGACCTTGCGCCAAACGGTCCGGGCTCGGTAGACGTGCTGGAAATTGACGCCGCTACCCATGGCGGGGTTGACGAGGCGCGTGAACTGCGCGAACGCGCGGTGTTCGCGCCGGCGCAGTCACGCTACCGCGTCTACATCATCGATGAGGCCCACCAGTTGTCGAATGCAGCAGCTAATGCGCTGCTCAAGCTCATCGAAGAGCCGCCTGCACACTTGAAATTTGTCTTCGCCACCACCGAGCCAGACAAGATCATCGGCACTATCCGCTCTAGAACGCACCACTACCCCTTCCGCCTTATCCCTGCGCGAGTGCTCCAACAGCACCTCGCTTGGGTGTGTCAGCAGGAGGGCATCGCCTATGACGAAGGTGCACTCACTGTCGTTGCCCGTGCTGCTGCGGGAAGTGCTCGTGACTCGCTCAGCATCC
>CAYFKX010000014.1:0-11045 GCA_964343545.1 uncultured Bifidobacteriaceae bacterium
CCCACCAGTCGGCCAGTGCGGCGTCGATTCCGTCGCGGGCGGAGGCGGCCAGCACCACCAGCGAGTCGACCTCGGCAGGGGAGACCGCAGGCGCGGCATCGTCACCGAATGCACCTTCGCCTGAGTCGCCCTCGTCTACGGCGCCAAGGTCTGCAATGCCTGGGTCGGCCTCGCTGAACGCGAGCGCAGGGAATTCGCACTCGTGGGCATCGACGCCAAATTCCCGCAGCGCAGCCGCCAGGCTGCTCCGACCACTGCCAGGTTGACCGTAGACCTGCACGCTGCTCACGGCTCTAGCCTGCCGAACTTGTCCGGGTTTGCTCGGATGTGGACTGCTGATTCGGTGTGGCGCGCCCAACCGGGTGCGTACGATGCGCCTGTGCTGAACAACCAGGCCACTCGGGAGACCGTCTCAAAGGTCCTCGACCCGGTCGCGGACTCACTGGCCGCCCGCAAGGTCAACGCCAATGTGGTCACCGTCATCGGCTGCCTCGGTGCCAGTGTGAGTGCGCTCGCAACCATCCCTTTTGGCAACTTTGGCTGGGGTACCGCCCTAGTCAGCTTCTTCGTCCTGCTCGACATCCTCGACGGCGCAATCGCCCGCAGTCGCGGCACAGCGTCGTCCTGGGGGGCTTTCTTGGACTCCACAATGGACCGCATCGCCGACGGCGCGGTGACTGCCGCAGTGCTCATCTACTTCCTGCGCGAAGGCTCCGCCCTGCCCATCGCTGCGGGTCTCACCGTCGTCGTCACCGGCGCTTTGGTGCCGTATGTGAAGGCACGCGCAGAGGCTTCGGGCATCGCAGTCAATGGTGGCCTGATGGAACGAGCTGAGCGACTCATTGCCATCGGAGTTGGCACCACCTGCGCGGCTTTCGGCTGGATCACCGGGCTGGAGTTCGCGGTCTACCTGCTGGCGGTGCTCGGAGTGGTGACCGTCCTGCAACGCATCCACTTGGTGCGCAAGGGCGTCCGCAGCGCGTGATCTGGCTCTTCGCCTGGCGGCTGTCACGGTGGCTGCCGGTTTCGGTGATGTCGTTCTTCATCAAGCGCGTCACACCGGTGGCGCTGCGGCGCGGTGCAATCCCAGTTGAGCACCTCAAGCGGAACCTGGTGGCGGTGCTGGGCGATCTGCCGGCCGAGCAGATGAATGCACTCGTGCACAGCAATGTCCGCTCATACGCCCGCTACTGGCGCGAAGTGTTCGAACTGTCTCGCCCGCGTGGACGTCGGCTGCTGCGCCAGGTGGTGGTGCATCACGCCGACGTGTTAAGGCAAGCCGCGGCCCGCGGCCACGGTGTGGTGCTGGCCCTGCCGCACATGGCCAACTGGGACCTAGCCGGTGCCTGGGCTGCGCAGCACTACCGCGTGACCACGGTGGCTGAGCAGGTTTCCCCGCGACAGTTGTACGAACGTTTTTGCACTATGCGTGAGGGCGTGGGCATGCGGGTCATCCCACTCGGCTCGGGGTTGGAGACCTTGACGTTGCTGCGCCAAACGTTGGAGGCCCAGCAAGTCGTGGCGCTCGTTGCCGACCGAGTGGTGACCGGTGCTGCAGGAGTGCCCGTCAGGTTCGCTGACGAGCAAGCCGTCCTGCCCGCTGGTCCAGCAACGTTGGCCTATCAGACTGGTGCTGCCCTCGTCCCAGTTGATTTGCACTATGTCGACCAGCAGATGCATGTTTGTTTTCTGCCGCCAGTGTCGGTCGACCAAGGTCGGCCACGCCGCGAGGAAGTGGCGCGAGTCACGCAAGTACTCGCCGACGTTTTCGTGGACGTCGTGCGCGCTCATCCGCAGGACTGGCGAGCACTGCAACCGGTTGTCACGCACACACCGCCGTCGCCTGAGCTTCAGAGACAGGACGGCTCGTGACCGAGTCACCATTGACCCCTGAGGCGTCGGCGTGGGAGAGCAACCAAGCCGATGGTGCAGTTGGCACTGCGGTGCAGTCGTCGACTCGTGAGCAGGCCGACACCTCTTTGGTCATTGCCATGGTGTGTCCCTATGACCTCAGTGTGGTGGGCGGTGTTCAATCACATGTGTTCGATGTGGTGACCCAGATGGTGCGGCGAGGACACAAGGTGTCAGTACTCGCCCCCGTGAGCGACCCAGCTGCCGTCGCAGTGCGAGTCGGCGCATGGCCGCAGTGGCTCACGAATGCAGGCCGGGCACGCAGCTTCGCCATCAACGGCTCCAAGGCACCCGTGCGCGTGAGTATGGGGCAGCGTCGACAGATCCATCGGTGGCTGCGACAGGTGAGCCCAGATGTTGTCCACGTGCACGAGCCGTTCGTGCCGGCCCTGTCCATGCCAACGGTCTTCGCAGCGCGCTCACTTCGACGTGCAGATGGCCGGCGCCTGCCGGTCGTGGGCACCTTTCATGCCAGCGTGGACTCCTCAACTCTCTTGCGCCTAGTTGCGCCGCTTTTGCGCGTGACAGCCCGAAGGCTGACGCGCTGCATTGCCGTCAGCGCGATGGCCGAGCAAACCTTGCGTCACGTGCATGTGAGCACACCGGTTCGGATCATCGCAAACCCGGTCGACACCGCTCGCTTCGCTCGGGCAGTGGTCGACAAACCAAGCCCAGCGCACGAAGCCGGCCAGGTGCTTTTCTTAGGGCGAGGAGATGAGCCCCGCAAAGGCCTGCCGGATCTACTGTCGGCATGGCCGCTGGTGCGTGCTGCTCGCCCCCACGCCAATCTCGTGGTGGCCGGCAGAGTCACGCCCGATGACGTGTTGCGCGTGTCCGGAGTTGACCTGCTCGGCCCAGTTTCTGAGGACGAGAAGCCAGGTTTGTATGCCGGTGTGGATGTCTACGTAGCCCCGCAACGTGGTGGCGAGTCCATGGGGCTTGTCCTTGTCGAAGCGATGGCTGCAGGCACGGCGGTCGTCGCAACGGACCTGCCCGCATTTCGGGCTGTCGCTGTTGACGGTGCTGCGGCGGCTCTGGTGCCACCGCGCGACCCTGTCGCTTTAGCGAATGCCATCCTCGCGGTCCTTGACGATCGGCCATACCGCGAATCCCTCATCGCGGCCGGACAGCAACGTGCAGGTGACTTCGATGTCATCACCGTCTTAGATCAAATCGAGGCTGTGTATCGAAGCGTCTAGGCTTTGGCGAGTGCCTTCCTTTCGCGTTCGCCTCTCATTACTGCACCTGTCGCTGATTTTGTGCGCTGCCGTTGTTCTTGCGGCCTGCGGTGGTGGCACCAGCAAACCGACTGCGCGCACGCCGCAGGTGACGTACTCGCCGTTGTCAGGGATGCCAGTCACCAGCCCCGACCAGCGCATATTGGTTGTGAAAGTAGAGAACACCGCCCCAGCGCGGCCGCAACAGGGTCTCTCCGAAGCTGACATCGTGTTCGTGGAAGAAGTTGAAGGAGGCATCACGCGCTTCGCTGCGGTGTACTCCTCGCAACGCCCCGACACGGTGGGCCCAGTGCGCAGCGCTCGCATCACGGACCCACAACTTGTCGCACAGTTCGGTTCTGTTGCTTTTGCCTACTCCGGTGCGCAGGCCAAGATGGCGCCAGTGCTGCGCGCAGCCAGCCTCATCGAAGTGCGGGAGTCGCGCAGCGGCACCGGCTGGACCAGATCCACTGAGCGCAGTGCCCCACACAACTTGTACGGCCATCCCGCCGGGCTACTCGAGCAGGCCGGCGATGGTGTCAGCAAGGCCACGGACATTGGGCGTGAGTTCGCGGACAAGGCGCCGTCGGGCGGCACCGCGGTGACCTCAGTTGTCGCCAAGTACCCCGCCGAGCGCATGAGCATCGACTGGCTCGGCACTGGTTGGCAGATCAGCTCGGGCAAAGACATCATCACCGATGGTGCGCCAGTGCGCCCTGGCTCCATCCTCATCCAGTACGTGACGCAAGCACCCTCGCAGTTCCACGACCGCCATGGCGGAGTCACCCCGTTTGCTGAGACCGTCGGCAGTGGCACCGGCGTCTACCTGCGCGACGGCCGCTACTGGCGGGTCACCTGGCAGCGCCTCACCGAGTCTGACCCCACAACCTGGTTTGATGCCAAAGGCCAACCCGTGCAATTCGCACGCGGAACTATCTGGAACTTGCTCGTGCCCAAGGAGCGCCGAGTCGAGATCACCCGACCCGCAGCGGGAGCGAGTCCGAGTACCTCGCCGTAGACTCAGGTTCCGGCGGCACCACGGCCACCGCACCTAGTTTCGCAGCCATCAGCACTGCGGAGCGGCTGCGGGCCAACTGCCCGATGCCCCGGCATCGCGAGCTGGTGCCGCTGAGGTCCGCAAAACCACCACCGCAAGGAGACACAGGTGTCGAACGAGCGCGCAACAGGCACGACCCGCGTCAAGCGCGGCATGGCCGAGATGCTCAAGGGCGGCGTCATCATGGATGTCGTCACCCCGGAGCAGGCGAAGATCGCCGAGGACGCCGGCGCCGTCGCGGTGATGGCCCTCGAGCGGGTGCCAGCTGACATCCGCGCCCAAGGCGGTGTCGCCCGCATGAGTGACCCAGACCTCATCAACGGAATCAAGGCCGCGGTCTCTATCCCCGTGATGGCGAAGGCACGTATCGGTCACTTCGTCGAAGCCCAGGTGCTCGAGGCGCTTGAGGTCGACTACATCGATGAGTCCGAGGTGCTCACACCCGCCGACTACACCCACCACATCGACAAGTGGGATTTCACTGTGCCGTTCGTCTGCGGCGCCACCAACCTTGGTGAGGCGCTGCGGCGCATCACCGAAGGTGCGGCGATGATTCGTTCCAAGGGCGAGGCCGGCACTGGTGATGTGTCGAACGCCGTCACCCACATGCGCACTATCCGCGGCGAGATCGCAGCGTTGCGCAGCATGTCCAAGGACGAGCTCTACGCCGCCGCCAAGGAACACCGCGCTCCGTATGACCTCATTGCCGAAGTAGCCGACCTCGGGCGTCTGCCCGTGGTGCTGTTCACCGCCGGCGGCATCGCAACCCCGGCGGATGCTGCGCTGATGATGCAGCTTGGTGCCGATGGCGTGTTCGTCGGCTCTGGCATCTTCAAGTCGGGCGACCCGGCCAAGCGAGCCAAGGCAATTGTGGAGGCGACCGCGAACTTCCGGGATGCCTCGGTGATTGCGAAGGTCTCGGCCGGAATTGGTGACGCCATGGTCGGTATCAATGTCGACGACATCCCGGTGCCGCACCGCTTGGCCGAACGCGGTTGGTGACCTCGCGCTCATGAGCCGCCCGCTGGTGGGCGTGCTCGCACTTCAAGGTGATGTGCGCGAGCACGCACGCGCTCTGAAGGCGAGCGGCGCCGATATCGTCGAAGTGCGGGTTCCGCATGACCTCGTCGGCCTGCACGGGATCGTGTTGCCTGGCGGGGAGTCCACGACGATGTCCAACTTGCTTCGCTTCCAAGGGTTGCTTGAGCCACTACGTGAACGTCTGCAGTCCGGTTTGCCGGTCTATGGCTCTTGTGCGGGAATGATCTTGCTGGCGAGCGAGATTCTTGACGGCCGCTCTGACCAAGTGGCGCTCGGCATCATCGACATGGTGGCGCGTCGAAATGCCTTCGGTGCGCAGGTGGACTCCTTCGAGGCGGACATCCCGATGCCTTCCTGCGGGCAAGACCCCGTGGCTGCCGTGTTTATCCGCGCGCCGTGGGTGGAGTCAGTCGGCGAGCAGGTGGAAGTCCTCGGGCGCATCCCGACGGCTAGCGGCGCAGATAGAATCGTGGCGGTTCGCCAAGGTGCAGCAATGGCAACCTCCTTCCACCCGGAATTGACTGACGACGCCCGTGTGCACGGGCTGTTCGTGGAGATGGTGAGGCAGTACGCATGAGCGGCCACTCGAAATGGGCGACGACGAAGCACAAGAAGGCAGCCCTTGACGCCAAGCGTGGCAAGTTGTTCGCCAAGCTCATCAAGAACATCGAGGTAGCCGCCCGTGCCGGTGGTGCTGACCCCGCGGGCAACCCGACGTTGTATGACGCCATCCAGAAGGCGCGCAAGTCATCGGTCCCGGCGGACAACATTGACCGCGCAATCAAGCGCGGTTCTGGCGCGGAAGCTGGCGGGGCGAACTACGAGACGATCATGTACGAGGGCTACGGCCCAAACGGAGTGGCAGTGCTCGTGGAGTGTCTGTCGGACAACCGCAACCGTGCTGCCAGCGAGGTGCGCGTTGCGATGACCCGTAATGGCGGCACCATGGCGGACCCGGGTTCGGTGTCTTACCTGTTTAGTCGCCGCGGCATCATCATGGTTCCCAAGGCCGCTGGCGTGGCCGAGGACGATGTTCTCGGTGCGGTGCTCGACGCCGGGGCTGACGAGGTCAACGACTTTGGTGAGTCTTTTCAAGTGCTGTGTGCAGCTACCGACGTGGTCTCGGTACGAACTGCGCTGCAGGACGCCGGCATTGACTATGAGTCCGCTGAGGCGTTGTTCTGGCCGAGCATGAGCGTGCCGCTCGATGCCGAGGCAGCGCGGAAGGTGTTCAAGTTGGTGGACGCGCTTGAAGATTCCGATGAGGTCCAAAACGTCTACGCGAACTTCGACGTCTCCGATGAGGTCCTGGCCGAGCTCGACGCCTGAGTCGGGTCATCGATCTAACGGTCGGGCCAAGCGCTTACTGGTGCGCGCCGGCCGGGCTGCACGGCCATGGTCGCGCGGCTCGGTGCTCTTGCCCGTGCGTGGCTAACCCTCGCGAACTCGGTTTGCACCTATTATTCGGACACTTGTTCGAATAACGGAAGGCCCATTGTGATTGTGCTCGGTGTGGACCCCGGCCTGACCCGCTGCGGGGTCGGCGTGGTCGACCTGAGCACGCGCCAGCACCCGCGACTGGTCCGAGTCGAGGTCATCCGCACAGCGGCTGACCTGCCGGTGGAGCAGCGACTGCTGGCAATTGATTCACAGTTGTCAGCCATCATCGATGCGGTGACACCCGATGCGCTCGCCGTCGAGCGAGTCTTCAGTCAGCACAACGTGCGCACCGTGATGGGCACAGCCCAGGTGGCCGGACTTGCTTTGACCGCGGCAGCGCGACGCGGTATCCCGGTGGCGATGCACACCCCGACCGAAGTCAAGGCGGCGGTCACAGGCAGCGGGCGCGCTGACAAGGAGCAGGTGACAACCATGGTGACGCGGCTGTTGCGCCTCGATTCCAGACCGACCCCGGCGGATGCTGCGGATGCGCTGGCGCTGGCGCTGTGCCACGGATGGCAGGCACCGATGCGTCACAAGATGGCCGCTGCGGTGTCCACATGATCTCCAATCTTGCAGGGACAGTCGTCGCAGTAGGCGATGATCGAGTCGATGTGTCGATCGGGCCGATAGCGCTCACGGTGATGGTGCCGGCACCAGTTGCGATGACAGCTCAGATCGGCGACTCGCTCGACTTGTGCACCACCCTCATCGTGCGCGAGGACTCGTTGACGTTGTATGGCTTTGCCGACCCGGTTTCCCGGGATGACTTCAATCTCCTACTCGCAGTGTCCGGCATCGGGCCGAGGTTGGCATTAGCGATTGTGTCCACACTGCAACCGGCCGCATTGCGCTCGGCAATCGCGGCCAACAACCTCGCTGTGCTGACGTCGGTGTCTGGGGTGGGCAAGAAGAGCGCCGAACGTTTGGTTATCGAACTGCGCGACCGATTAGCGCCGATTGCATCCGGCGGCACTGACGCGCTGCACTCGCGCGAGCAAGGCAGCGCCTGGCAAGAGCAAGTGCGCACTGCGTTGCACGGCTTGGGCTGGAACCCGCGTGATGCTCAAGCGGCGGTTGATGTGGTCGCCGGCGTGCAGTTTGAGGACGGCATCCCTGCCCAAGATCAGCCGGTGCAGGTGTTGTTGCGTACCGCGTTGCGCAGTCTGGATCGCTCATGAGCAGGATGCTTGATGCCGGTGCTGGTGACGACGAGGTGGTCATCGAAGGTGCACTTCGCCCCAAGAGCTTAGGGGAGTTCATCGGCCAGACGCGTGTGAAGGACCAACTCGCGCTGGTGCTGGGGGCTGCGAAACAGCGAAGCAGCGCGGCTGATCACGTGCTGCTGGCGGGTCCACCCGGACTTGGTAAGACCACCCTGGCTGGCATCGTGGCGACGGAGTTGCAGGTGCCGTTACGCATCACCAGTGGACCTGCCATCCAGCATGCGGGGGACCTCGCGGCAGTGTTGTCGAGCCTGGTGCCTGGCGAGGTGTTGTTCCTGGACGAAATCCATCGCATGGCGCGTAGCGCTGAAGAGATGTTGTACCTCGCGATGGAGGACTACCGAGTTGATGTCATCGTGGGCAAGGGCGCTGGTGCCACTGCCATCCCGCTGGAGCTCGCACCGTTCACCTTGGTTGGAGCAACGACGCGTGCAGGGGCGCTGCCTGGCCCGTTGCGCGACCGGTTCGGCTTCACTGCGCATTTGGACTTCTATAACGACGACGAGATCCTTGCCGTCCTGCAGCGCAGTGCTGGTCTGCTTGGCGTCGTCATGGACTCCACTGGCGCGGCTGAAATCGCACGGCGCTCACGGGGCACCCCACGCATTGCTAACCGACTGCTGCGACGGGTGCGCGACTACGCCCAGGTGCATGGCGACGGGGTACTCACGCACGAAGCAGCAACCGCGGCCCTGGAACTCTTTGATGTCGACCAGCGGGGCCTAGACCGACTCGACCGCTCGGTGCTCACAGTGCTACTTGAGCACTTCGCAGGCGGGCCGGTTGGGCTCAGCACGTTGGCGGTCGCGGTAGGCGAAGAGGCAGAAACCGTGGAGACCGTGTGCGAGCCGTTCCTGGTCCGCTGTGGGTTCCTCGCGCGTACCCCTCGAGGACGAATCGCCACACCAGCGGCGTGGACGCACCTGGGTCTGGTTCCACCGGCTGATGCTGGGCGTCGTCACGCTGCTTCAAGCGGTGACGGCGAGCCAGACCCGGATCTGTTTGCCTAGTCGCTCGCAGATGATCCTCGTGGCCAGCCCGGGCGAGCAGGTCGTGTGACCGGTGACGCTCTTGGACTGCACCCGTTCATTCAGGGCAGGGGCGTTGCGCGCTGCCAAGGGGGTCATGCGCGATACTTCAGCCCTTGTCTTACTGCCCCGGCGCTGCCATGCGCCGGACCGACCGCGCCGCCCGGCGCGTAGCCCCAAGGAGTGCCGACGATGGCGACCGTGACCAGCGGGTACCGAGCCGGACGCGTGCTTGCGTTCTTCCTTCTGCTGACCGTGCTGCTCGGAGTGTGGTCGTTCTGGCCCGGCGCCAGCCACAGCCCACGCTTGGGCTTGGACCTGCGCGGCGGCACCCAGGTCATCCTCACCCCGAAGCAGGTCGAGGGTCAGGTTGTCACCAATGAGGCGATGCAGCAGGCGGTCAACATCATCCGCCAGCGCGTCAACGCATTCGGTGTGTCTGAAGCCGAGGTTTCCGTCCAGGGTCAGGGTGCGAACTCAAACATCATCGTCTCAATCCCGGGCAAGACCAACAGCGACGTCATCGACTCGTTGAAGTCCACCGCGAAACTGGACTTCCGTCCAGTGCTTGACGCCCAGGTGGGTACCGCCACGGCAGTCGGTAGTGGCACCGCCACACCGAAGCCGACCACCCCCGCCGTGCTTCCCCCCATCCAGTCCGTCGCCGACGACGCAGCCTTCCGTGCTCAATACGCGAAACTCGATTGCAGCGCTGAGGGAGCCCTGGTCGGTGGCGTGCCCGTGGACGAGACGAAATTTGTGGCCACTTGTGACCGTGAAGGTGGTCAGAAGTACGTCCTCGCCCCTGCCCGCGTGCTCGGTACGCAAATCAGCAAGGCCGTGCCAGAACTGCCTCAGCAAGGCATCGGCGCCTGGCAGGTCTCGTTGACGTTGAACGGCAAGGGCGCGAGCGACTTCGCCGCCGTCACTGGTGAAATTACGAAGAACCCGGCTCCGAAGAACCAGCTGGGCATCGTCCTCGACGGCATGGTCTTCTCGGCGCCGAGTGTGAACGAGGCCATCCTTGGGGGCCGCGCCGTTATCACCGGCGAATTCACGCAGAAGACCGCAACCGACCTGGCGAACGTGCTGAAGTACGGCGCGTTGCCGATCTCACTGGACGTCGCAAGTTCCAGCCAACTCTCGCCCAGCCTGGGCAACGACCAGTTGCGCGGCGGTCTGCTCGCCGGCCTCATTGGTCTGCTGGTCGTGACCATCTACTTGCTCGTGTACTACCGCGCCCTTGGCGGCGTCGCGTTGGCATCCCTGATGGTCGCTGCCGCGATTACCTACTTCGTGGTCGTCATCCTCGGCGAGCGCATCGGCTTCGCCCTGACGCTGGCAGGTGTGGCAGGTCTGGTCGTGGCCATCGGTATCACCGCCGACTCGTTCATCGTCTATTTCGAACGTCTGCGCGATGAGGTCCGCGAAGGACGGACACTTCGGACCGCGGCAACCACAGGTTGGAACCGCGCCCGTCGGACCATCTTGGCTGCCGACGGTGTGTCGTTCCTCGCCGCGACGGTGCTCTACTTCCTCTCCGTCGGCAGCGTCCGAGGCTTCGCGTTCACCCTTGGCTTGACCACGCTCATCGACGTGTTCGTCGCCTTCTACTTCACGCGTCCGCTAGTTGAGATGCTCGTGCGCACCCGCTGGTTCTCCTCGGGCAGCCGCCTGACCGGCCTTGACCCGCAACGTCTCGGGGTCGCCCCACGTCCGACGCCGGCTACCACCGGCATGACCACTCAGGAGTCATGATGGCTCGTCAGTCACTTGCAGCCCGGCTCTACCGCGGCGAGGTCTCCGTCGACTTCGTCGGGCGCCGGAAGACGTGGTACGCACTCAGCGGTCTCATCATCATCGTGGCGTTGGCAGGTCTGCTGACCAAGGGCCTGAACCTTGGTCTGGACTTCAAGGGCGGTTCACAGTTCCAGGTGAAGACAATGGCCACGATTGAGCAGGGACGAGCCGCTGCACAAGAAGCGGGCATCCCCGAAGCGGTCGTGACCAAGGTAGGCAACGACCGCATGCAGTGGCGCGCGGGCAACATCACGACCGACGAAATCGCCAATGTCGTACAGGTGCTGTCTAAGACGTTCAACGTCGCCGAGCAGGACATCGCGAC
>CAYFKX010000015.1:0-10917 GCA_964343545.1 uncultured Bifidobacteriaceae bacterium
GCCCGTAGTCGACCGTGAATTCCGTGAGTGCCAGGGTGGTCCGCGGCTTACGCCCACCGCCAGCGGTGGCGGACTCATCCACGCGGTTCTCCGCGGTGAGGCTGATGCACCAAGCCGGGCACTCGCGGACACAGAGCATGCATGACGTACACGACTGCGCGTGCAGTCGTAGCCGACCACGCGTAGCGCTCGGCGCAGCCGCCTCTGTGGGTCTGTCGCTGTCGTGGATTCCCTCACTCATGTGCATCACGCCTCCATGCCGCATGCACTCCCGGCGGCGGCCCGACAGCCCGGCGACCCTGGGCGGGGCCGCTTGCTGTTGCGGTCGAGCCCGTCGCGGTTCGTCCGCCGGGCCAGGCCCGCTGCAGCCGTTCACGCAACGGAAAGTCCCGTCGCAGCGGGGCGACCACATCGGTCCCTGCAAGCAGCAATGGACGCAGGTCGGGATGGTCAGTGAAGGTGATGCCGAACATCTCGGCGCATTCCCGCTCATGCCACATCAATGAAGGCCACAGGTGGCCCAGCGAGGGCAGCGCGTCACCTGAGAGCTCGGTCACGAGGAGCAGGTCGTCCTCACCACACCTCAACAATGCTGCCACCTGTAGACCAGTGGGCAGGTGGACTGCGGTCAACCACTCACACCGAGTAGCGCCTGCCTCGTATGCGGCGGCGGCCGCCGCCGACCACTGCGCTTGGGGAACAACTACCGCGCTCGGTCGGCTCGTTGCGTCGATCTCGGCACCACTCAGCGCAGTCACGATGTGCTCGGCCAGGCTCGTCATGTGCGCGTCCTAGTCGTGAGCACCGACTGCAACTCGCGAAACCCGGCAGCTAGCGCAGCCGGGGCTGGCGGGCAGCCCGGAACCATGACGTCGATGGGCACCGGCGACTGATTCATCACCGAGTACGAGTCCCAGTAAGGGCCCCCGGAGATAGTGCACGCGCCGAAACCAATCACTGCGCGCCTGGGGCCAAGTTGCTCATACGACGCAACGACAACGTCGCGTAACGCATGTGTCATGGTGCCGGCCAATACGAGCACATCGACATCCATCGCGCGCACAGCTTCAGCAGCGTCCTGGACGTCGGCACGCAACTGGCTTGAGTGGAATTCCAGCCCACAACAGGCCAAGCCGAGTTCCACAATCTGTACCTGTGCCACTTTGCCTCCTAGGCATGGCTGCCGCCACGGCCACGTGATGCGGATACCGTAGTCACTGAGATGCATCCCACGATGAATTGCGGTTGCCGACGATGACGGCGAGCGCCGACCGACGCGGCGGTATCTGGCTGGGTCTGACCGCCTACGCGATGTGGGGCGTGTTCCCTTTGTACTGGCCACTGCTGAAGCCGGCATTCGCCGTGGAGATTCTCGGGCATCGCATCCTTTGGTCATTCATCTTCCTTGCAGTCGCGGCAAGCCTGCGGCGCGGATGGAGTGTGGTTCGCGCAGTCTTTGCCGATGCTCGTGCCCGTCGGCTTCTCGCGATGGCCGCGGTGCTGGTGTCGGTCAACTGGGGGCTCTATATCTGGGCGGTCAACGCCCATCATGTCGTCGAGACCGCACTGGGCTACTTCATCAACCCGCTGGTCTCGGTGCTGTTCGGAGTGGTGCTGCTCAAGGAGCGCCTGGCGCGAATGCAATGGGTGGCGATCGCCGTCGCCGCGGCAGCCGTGCTCGCGCTCACTATCGACTACGGCCGGCTGCCATGGATCGCGTTGACCCTGGCATTCTCCTTTGGCGGCTACGGGCTGGCAAAGAAGTTAGCCGGCGTTGATGCGTTCGCTTCGCTCACACTCGAGACCGCCATGATTGCCCCGCTGGCCATTGCGCTGATGGCAGTGCTCGCAAGTCGCGGCGACTTCAGTTTCGTCAGTGGGGGCGTGGGCCATGCGGTGCTCCTGGCGTTGACTGGACCCATTACTGCGATTCCACTTCTGTTCTTCGGCGCCTCCGCGCGACGAGTCCCATTGAGCACCCTCGGCATCATGCAGTACGTCGCGCCGACTATTCAATTCCTCATTGGCATCACCGCGGCAGGTGAGCACATGCCGGGGTCTCGCTGGTTCGGCTTCGCCGGAGTGTGGTTGGCGCTCGCTGTGTTTACCTGGTCAGCGCTTCGGTCGCAACGCACCTGAGCCGCGTTACGCGGTTCGTTCGACCACAAAGTCGCAGATAGTGTCCAGCGCATCTTTCGCGGCTGATGACGGAATCTCAGCGATTTCGTCACGGGCCTGCGCGGCCCACTGCCGAGCGATGCTGCGCGCTTCGTCGATGGCTGGGTGGGCACGCAACTGAGTCAAGGTTTCGCTCACCGCCAACTCGTCACCAATCGGCCCCGATAGCCGATCGCGCAACTGCTCATCCCCGGGTCGCGCCATTGCCGACACCAGCATGGTTGGCAGCGTTGGGACGCCTTCGCGCACGTCTGTACCCGGAGTTTTGCCTGAGTCCTCGCTGACAATGTCAACGATGTCATCAGCGAGTTGGAATGCGACCCCGATTCGCTCGCCGTAGCGGGCCAATGCCGCTATCGCTGACGAATCAACGTCGCTGAACAGGCCACCAAAGTGAAGGCTGGTCGCAATGAGCGAACCGGTCTTGTCTGACAGAACCTGCAGGTGGTGGCTGACCTGATCTTCGCCTGATTGTGGGCCACGGGTCTCGTTGATTTGGCCGATACACAACCGCTCGAAGGTTTCCGCCTGGATGCGCACCGCCTCGGGTCCGAGTTCAGCAAGAACCTGAGAGGCCTTGGAGAACAGAAAATCGCCAGTCAGAATGGCCACGGTGTTGCCCCAGCGGGCATTGGCCGAGTCAATCCCCCTACGCAGAGTCGCCTCATCCATGACGTCGTCGTGGAACAAAGTGGCGACATGTGTCAACTCGCATACCACCGCAGCCTGCCGGACCGCGTGGTTCGGGCCGGTGCCCAGATGTGAGGCGACCAATGTCAGCAGCGGACGGAATCGCTTGCCCCCGGCATTGACCAGGTGGTTGGCAGCATCTGTGGCAAACGGGAAACTGCTCTGAACTGCTGACTGCAGCAACTGCTCAACTGACTCAAGCTCGGACTCGACTGCTGACTTGAGTCGAGCATCCCGAAGCCTGACGTGGGCACCGATGCGCATGTTGCAAGCCTATGCAGAGTGGGCTGTACCCACATCTGCACGGTCATCGGATGAAAACGCCAGCCTGTTCTACTGCGGACAGCAGCGACTGCGGCAGCACGCCGAAAAGCACGGCACTCACAACTCCGACGCCGACAGCGACCCTTGTTCCCAGGCTTGGTAGTACCACAGCCACCTCATCGGCTGGCTCTGCGAACCACATCGCGACAATGATGCGCAAATAGAAGTACGCAGCAATCGTGCTGGTGACGGCAGCCACAATGACCACGATGCTCTGCCAACCACCCCAAGCGGCCGACAAGGTGGCGAACTTCGCGGTGAACCCACTGGTCAGCGGCAGTCCTGCCATCGTCAGCAAGAACAGGGTAAAGATGCCCGCGGTTAGCGGGGAGCGTCGGCCGAGACCGCGCCATTGATCCACCTGCGTTGCCTCGCCCGCGGGCCCGCGAACCACGGTGATGACTGCGAAGGCAGCGAGGCTGATGAAGCCGTAAGTCACGAGGTATGTGAGCGTGCCGGCAAGGCCGCGAGGAGACGTCGCAAGTACACCAACCAAGATGAAGCCGGCATGTGCCACAGATGAGTACGCGAGAATTCGCTTGATGTCGCTTTGCACTAGCGCGCTCACTGAACCGACAACCATCGAGATGATGGCCACGGCCGCAATCGCGGGCTGCCAGTCCCACGCGGCTCCATCGAAGGCGGCGTAGAACAACCGCAGCAGCGCACCAAAACCTGCCACCTTCGTGGCAGCCGACATGAAGGCCGTCAACGATGTGGGCGCCCCTTGGTAGACATCCGGGCTCCACTGGTGGAACGGGGCTGCGCCAACCTTGAACAGCAGGCCCACGAGCAGCAGGCCGATACCCGCGAGGAACAGCACGTCCATCGTCGGGTCTTGGCTCAACGCAGTCGCGATATCGCTGAAAGTCAACGAGCCCGTTGCCGCGTAGACCAGCGCTGCGCCGAACAAGAAGACCGCGGAACTGAAGGCACCGAGTACGAAGTACTTCAACGCCGCCTCCTGCGAGAGCAGACGACGACGACGCGCCATTCCCGTGAGCAGATACAGCGGCAGCGAGAGGATTTCCAAAGCGACGAACGCCGTCAGCAGGTCGTTGGCGGCCGGGAACAACAGCATCCCGCTGACTGCGAACCCGAACAGCGGCCAAATTTCAGTCTGTCGGTGGTTGCGGAAGTCCTGTTCCTCTTGCGAGCCGGGAACGGTGGATGCTCGAGAGGCAAACCCGTCACCAGCCGGGTCGACTTTGGACTCCGCCATGAGCAACGCGCCGAGTAAGGACAACGCCAAAATCGTGATCTGCAAAATGACACTCGGGCCGTCCACCACCAGTGCACCTTCGGCAACGACTGCGCGCGCGTCCCACAAGCGGATGGCCAGGGCAAGAGCGATAGCAAGTGAACCGAAACTCAGCAGCAGCTGCAAGGTCCGTCGGTAGGCGGCCGGCGCGATTGCCTCGACCAGCACGCCGATGATTGCGGCGACCAGTACCACCAGCACTGGTGCGATGAGGGCGTACTCAATGCTCGGAGCTTCGAACGGCAACTGGAAATCCATCACTGACCTGCCTTCGCAACAGTCGACTTGGGATCGACTGCCTGGACTTTGCTCATCACCCAGGCTGACGTCGGGTCAATGATTTTGAGCACGGGCTGCGGGAAGAAGCCGAGCACGAGAATCAACGCAATCAACGGCGCCACCGCAGCCACCTCGCGACCGCGCAAGTCCGAGAACCCCTTGACTTGCTCACCGGCCGAGCCACTGACAGTGCGCTTGACCATCGTCAGGACATACACCGCAGCCAGCACGATGCCGAGGGTTGCAACCGCCGCGTACGTCCAGTGGCGCTGGAAGACCCCTTGCAACACCATGAACTCACTGACGAAGCTGGACATGCCGGGCAGTGCCAACGCCGACAGCCCAGCCACCAGGAACAGACCCGCGAGCACCGGCGCGACCTTCTGCACTCCCCCGAAGTCGGCGATTCGCGCTGACCGTCGACGGCTCATGAGGAAGCCCACAATGAGCAGGAGCGCCGCCGTGGAGAAGCCGTGGCTCACCATGTAGAAGCTCGCCCCAGACTGCCCCAACGTGGTCATGACGAAGATCCCGATTGCGATGAAGCCGAAGTGCGACACCGATGTGTACGCGATGAGCCGGCGCATGTCCTCCTGGCCAACAGCGACAATCGCTCCGTAGACAATGCCAATGACACCGAGCACCAGCACAGTTGGGGCAAACCACTTCGACGCATTCGGGAACAGCGGTAAGCACAGGTGCAACATCCCGAAGGTTCCGACTTTGTCGAGCACGCCGACCAGCAGAGTTGTCGTAGCCGGCGTGCCCTGCTCGGCCGCGTCAGGCAGCCAGGTGTGCACGGGCACCAGTGGCGCTTTGATCGCGAACGCCAGGAAGAACCCAAGGAACAGCCACTTCTCAGTGCCGGGGGCAAGCCCTAGTCGGAGCAGGTCGTTCAAAGCAAAAGACGGCTCGTAGAGCTGCTCACTGCTGAGGACATACAGCCCGATGAGCGATGCCAACATGACGAGGCCACCGAGCAGTGAGTACAGGAAGAACTTCACCGCGGCGTACACCCGGTTCGGGCCGCCGAAACGCCCGATGAGGAAATAGACGGGGATAAGCATCGCCTCGAAGAAGACGTAGAAGAGGAAAACATCGGTGGCCGCGAACACCCCGATGATGAACGTCTCGAGCACCAGCATCCAAATGAAGTACTCCTTGACGCTGCCGCTACCGCGCTCCTCCACATCGTTCCAACCGGCGAGCATGGCCGCGGGCACAAGGATGGCGCTCATCGCGATGAGCGCGAGGGCGACACCGTCCACACCGAGGGCGTAGTGCACACCGAAAGAGCGAATCCAGACATGGCTTTCAGAGAACTGGAAAGTCGACCCGCCGTCTTCGGCCTTGCTGAACTGCGTGCCGAGGTAGGCAACCAGGCCGAGGGGAATCAGGGAGGCGACCAGCGCAGTGCGCTTGACCAATTCGCTGTTCCCGCTAGGCAGCAGCGCGACCGCGGCAGCGCCGAGCAGCGGCAGCAGCAGCAGGATGGTCAGCCACGGAGTTGACTGCGTCATGAGAACCTCACCATCAGCAGGGATGCGGCGACCACGATGGCACCGATGACCATGACGAGCGCGTACGAGCGGGCGTAGCCGTTTTGTACCGAACGAAGTCGGGCGGATAGTGCCCCGACGAAGCCGCTCACGCCTCGGACAGCGCCGTCGACCACGTCGTTGTCGACCTTGACCAGTGTGGCGGTCAGCTTCTGCCCCGGCTCCATGACCGCTTTCTGGTTGAACAGTTCGCCACCGAGATCGGCGCGGGCAGCGCGAATGAACCAGTTGCCGCGTGGGGCTACCGACTCAATCGTCGCCGACGGTCCATAGGCCCGCCAGGCCAACCCGACACCGATGAGCACAACACCCAAGGTCATCGGCAGCAGCAGTGCCTTCGCAAAGGGCAGCTCGCCCTCGCCATGCCCGAGCACGGGTTCCAGCCAGGTCTCGATGTTGAGCACATGCAGCAAGCCCCAGCCTGCGACCACCGACAGCGCGGCCAGCACGATCAGCGGCACAGTCATGACTGCGGGTGACTCATGCGGGTGGGCATCATCGGCCCACCGGGCTTTGCCGAAGAACGTCATCAGCATGACGCGGGTCATGTAGAACGCGGTGATGCCGGCGCCGAGCAACGCTGCCGAGCCTGCCAGCACATTCTGCTCGAAGGCCACCTTGATGATTTCGTCTTTGGACCAGAAGCCGGCGAACGGCGGAATGCCAATGATGGCGAGGTAGCCCGTCGCGAAAGTCGCGAAGGTGACGGCCATCGGCACGCGCAGTGCTCCGTACCGGCGCATGTCCACCTCGTCGTTCATGCCGTGCATGACTGAGCCGGCGCCAAGGAACATCCCCGCTTTGAAGAACCCGTGGGTGAGCAGGTGGAAGATCGCCCAGATGTAGCCGATGGGGCCGAGCCCGACAGCCAGCATCATGTAGCCGATTTGGCTCATCGTGGAACCGGCCAGCGCCTTCTTGATGTCGTCCTTGGCGATACCGATGACCGCACCCATGATGAGCGTGATGGCACCGACAATGACCACCGCAGTGCGCGCCGTGGAACTCAAGTCGAAGATGGGGTGGCATCGGGCGACCAGGTAGACACCGGCGGTGACCATCGTGGCCGCGTGGATGAGCGCGGACACCGGCGTCGGGCCCTCCATCGCGTCCAGCAACCATGACTGAAGCGGGAACTGTGCGGACTTTCCGCAAGCGGCGAGCAGTAGCGCGAGGCCAATCCAGGTGAGTGTGCCGTGGGAGGCCGAAGACACGGCCGCGAACACCGGCTCGAATGCGATGCTGCCGAAAGTCACAAAGGTCAGCATCACCGCAATCGAGAGTCCGAAGTCGCCGATGCGGTTGACGATAAACGCCTTGTTGGCCGCGGTCGCAGCGCTGGGCTTGTGCTGCCAAAAGCCGATGAGCAGGAATGAGGCCAGGCCCACGCCCTCCCAACCGACATACAGCAGCAGGAAGTTGTCGGCCAGGACCAGAATCAACATGGCGGCCACGAACAGGTTCAGATACGCGAAGAACTTGCGGCGGTTCTCGTCGTGGGACATGTAGCCGATTGAGTAGATGTGGATGAGTGAGCCCACCCCGGTGATCAGCAGGATGAAGACTGCAGACAGCGGATCAACCGTGAACGCAACGTCTGCCTGGAAGGAGCCGGACGCAATCCAGGTCCACACACTCTGTCGGATGACCCGTTCCTCGGCAGGCTGACCGAACAGGTTCAGCACCGTCGCCACGGCTACCCCGAAGGTCGCCAGGGCCGCGCCGGTCCCCACCAGATGACCCCAGCCGTTAGTGCGGCGCCCTGACAGCAGCAGGAAGGCAGCACTGAGCAGCGGGATGGCGACAAGCAGCGCCGGACTTGATGACACGCTCACAGTGGTTCTACCTCTCAGTACTTCAGCAGACTGGCGTCATCAATCGACGCAGAGCGGCGGGAGCGGAAGATCTGCACGATGATGGCCAGACCAACGACAACCTCAGCAGCGGCCACCAACATTGCGAAGAACGCAAAGACCTGTCCGTCGAGGTTGCCGTGCATGCGGGCACCAGTGACCAGCGCGAGGTTTGCCGCATTCAGCATGAGCTCCACGCTCATGAACATGATGATTGCGTTGCGACGCAGCAGCACGCCGGTGGCTCCGAGGCAGAACAGCACCGATGCCAACGCGATGTAGTGGGCTGGGCTCATCCGCGCACCTCCTCGGCTCCGGGCAGTGCGCCTGTGGCTCGCTCGGCGGCCTCGGTGGCTGCGACCTGCGTGTCGACATCGGACTGGGTACCGCGCAATTGCAGGTTGCCCGGCACAGAAATTTCGGAGATGGAACCGTCCGGCAGCAGTGCAGGAGTGTCCACCGCGTTGTGCCGTGCATAGACACCAGGTGCCGGTAGGCCGGCAGCAGTCGCCGGCGTCGCAAGCCGTCGGCGCGATAGTTCCTCCTGCGACGGCGCTGGCGTGATGCGCTCGCGGTGGGCCAACACCATCGCGCCAAGCGCCGCTGTGATGAGCAGCGCTGCGGTGGCCTCGAACGCGAATACATAGCGCCCAAACAGCAGCTTTGCCAGGCCCTGCACATTGCCGCCTTCGGCCTCGTTCGCGGCGTCGAGCTCGACCGGCGCAATGTTGAGGGCCATCGAGTGCATTCCTTGTGTCACCGCAGTGATGACGATGGCGGTGAAGGCAACGACTGCCAACGTGGTGCCGAGCCGATGCCCGCGGATGGTCTCGGTGAGGGAGTCACTGGAGTCCACGCCGACGATCATGAGCACGAACAGGAACAGCATCATCACCGCGCCGGTGTAGACGACCACCTGCACGATGCCGAGAAATTCAGCACTCTGCGAGACGTAGAGCACCGCGAGGTTGATCATGGTGAGGGCCAGCCATAGCGCTGAATGCACCGCCTTGCGGCTAAACACCATGCCGAAACCACCGATGACACTCAACAGCCCGCACACCCAGAAGACGAATGTCATGACTGCCCTCCCGGCTGCCCCGTGGTCGGCATCGTGGCTGAGTGAGCGCCAGTGATACGTCCGCCGTAGTAGTCGTCGGTGGTCGTGCCGTCAACCATGGCATGCGGCGGGGCCAGCATTCCCGGCTGCAGTGGAGCCAACAGGTCCTGCTTTTCATAGATGAGCTTGGCGCGAGTGTTGTCCGCAAGCTCATACTCATTCGTCATCGTGAGGGCACGCGTGGGGCACGCCTCAATACACAAGCCGCACAGGATGCAGCGCAGATAGTTGATTTGGTAGACGCGGCCGTAGCGCTCGCCGGGTGAGAAACGCTGCTCGGCGGTGTTGTCGGCGCCCTCTACGTAGATCGCGTCCGCGGGGCAAGCCCAGGCGCACAACTCGCAGCCGATGCACTTCTCGAGCCCATCGGCGTAGCGGTTCAGTTGGTGGCGACCGTGGAACCTCGGCTTCGGCGGGAAGAGGTCCTTCTCCTCCGGGTACTGCTCGGTCACCACCTTCTTAAACATCGTGCGGAAGGTGACTCCGAAGCCACGGATGACTTGTGGAATCTCAGGCATGCTCGCCCTCCCCTGACTCCGTCACTGAACGCGGTGCCGTTGTCGTCGTGGCCGCTGACACTGACTGTGGCGGCTGCGGCACGGGGTAGCCGGCGTACGACTCACGCCGCCGCTGCTCCAACTCCGCGGCCTTGCGGTCGTCCGCAGCGATGCGCTGGCGTTCCACGACTGCGGACATGCCGACGACCACAAGCAACACCACAGCGGCAGCGACCAGCAGGCCCCGGGTGTCCAGGTCTGAGTTGTTCCGCAATGCGCGCGCAGCCGCGACGATGACCAGCCACAGGATGGAACTCGGGATGAGCACCTTCCAGCCGAACCGCATGAACTGGTCGTAGCGCATCCGAGGCAGCGTCGCCCGCAACCAGATGAACACGAAGAGGAACGCGAAGATCTTCATGATCCACCACAGGAACGGAACCCAACCAGAGTTCGCGCCCTCCCAGGCCGACAACGGCCACGGAGCACGCCAGCCGCCGAGGAACAGGGTCGTGGCCATAGCGGAGACGGTGACCATGTTGACGTACTCAGCGAGGAAGAAGAGTGCGAACTTCAGCGACGAGTATTCAGTGTGGAACCCGCCGACTAGCTCGCCTTCAGCCTCAGGCAGGTCGAATGGAGCCCGGTTGGTCTCGCCGACCATCGAAATGACATAGATGGCGAAAGACGGCAGCAGCAGCAGGATGTACCAAAGGTTCTGCTGCTTGCTCACGACCTCCGATGTCGACATTGAGCCCGCGTACAGGAACACAGCCACGAACGACAGGCCCATCGCGATCTCGTAGGAAATCATCTGCGCGCTTGAGCGCAGGCCGCCGAGCAGTGAATAGGTGGAGTTTGATGACCAGCCCGCGAGCACGATGCCGTAGATGCCGACGCTGGCGACCGCGAGGATGTAGAGCACTGAGACCGGGAAGTCGGTCAGCTGCAACGGCGTCGTATGCCCGAACATCGACACCTCAGGACCGAACGGGATGACGGCGAAAGTCAAGAACGCGGGCCCGCACGAGATGATCGGCGCGAGGATGAAGACCGCACGGTCTGCTCCGCGCGGGGTGATGTCCTCCTTGAGCGCGAGCTTGATGCCGTCCATGAGCGACTGCAGGAGCCCCTGCGGGCCAGTGCGGTTCGGGCC
>CAYFKX010000016.1:0-10658 GCA_964343545.1 uncultured Bifidobacteriaceae bacterium
GCCTCATGGTCCAGCCAGCGTCAGCAGACAGCCTGGAACGGCAAATCGACAAGATCGAGTCCAAGGTTTCACTTTTGGAACAACAGGCCGAGGTTGCGGCCGAGGCGTACAACGGCGCCGTCATCAGCCTGCGGCGCATTGACGCCAAGAAAGCGGCGTTGGAGCGTCGCATCGCATCGGCAACGCGCTCCATGGGGAAGTTACAGCGTTCCATTGATGCGATGGCGGCTCAGGCGTATCGCGCCGGCACTGTCAGCACGACCGCTCAACTGCTGCTGTCCAACCGCCCGCAGGATTTCCTAGACCGCAGCACCACATTGTCCATCGTTGCTGGGAACCAAGCTGCACAGCTGCGTGCCGTGAACTCACTGCGCCTTGGCCTTGCGACCAGCCGCGCTGAACTCGCCGCAATCCGCAAGGAGCGCTCAGCGGTGTATCGCACCATGAAGGCCAAGCGAGACCAAGTTTCCGCGAAGCTTGCACAGGCTCAGAAGGTGCTGCGAGGGCTGCAGGGCAAGGCGCGCAAGATCTACCAGGCGCGACTGGCCAAGCGACGAGCCGCGCAGGCCGCCGCCGCAAAGAAGGCCCGCAAGCAATGGTCCAATGCGAAACTCAGTGCCTCCAAGGCACCAAGTGCTGCAGCTCGACGCGCCGTGACCTACGCCTTGAAGCAGGTAGGCAAGCCCTACATCGCGTTCATGGCCGGCGAGCGGGCTTTTGACTGCTCAGGGTTGACGCAAGCGGCTTATCGTCACGCTGGTGTGTCGCTGCCGCACTTCTCCCGCGCGCAACAGCACCGCGGCAAGCGCATCAGCTGGTCAAAGATGAAACCTGGCGACCTCATGTTCTTCTTTGGTCGCGGCGCGCACCATGTGGCCATGTACATCGGCGGCGGGAAGATGGTGCACGCGGAGAATCCACGTTCAGATGTGACGATTACGAGCATCTACGCCCCCTGGTACCGCTCCCGGTTCAGCGGCGCGGTCCGAGTGGCCGGCAAGTAGTTCTCCTTGCCCACGCCGGCACCATCCGCGCGCCCGTACTTGCGGGTCGCTGTGATTTTTGCGCTCGCCACTGCCGTGGTCGCGTGGGTAAGTGGGTGGCTGCGGTTCCCTGCGCTGCCCGCAGAAGTAAAGCCGTCGACCGCAATGGACTTCTCTGCCTCGCAAGTGGCCCGCAATGCGCGATACCGCGCCGAGTTGGGGCAGTGGCCCTTGATTGAACTTTTCGCCCCGGCTGCGGTGGCCGTGCTCATCGCCATCACCGGGTTGCGCTCACGGATTGTGCGGCGGGTGCGACGCGTCACCTGGCTGTCGGTTTCCGGACACGCCGGCCTCGTGGTGGCGGCCATGGTGACCTTGATGCGACTGGCGGCGCTGCCAGCAGCCTGGGCTGGGGAAGTGGTGGCTCGACGTTGGTCGCTGTCGACGCAGTCCACGCCGTCATGGTTGCGCGAGCAGCTGCTCGGCCTGCTCACTGCCGCATTCATTGCATTCGTGGTCGCTGGCGTGGCAACGGCAGCGGTGCGCCGATGGCCGCGCACGTGGGCGCTTCGCTTGTCTTGGTTGGCGGCGGCAGCCGTGCTGTTGTTGACGTTGTTCCCGATTATGCGCGCTTTGCCACCGGAGAAGACGGCGCCCCTGCCGAATTCTGCGGTCGCGACCGCCATGCGCGACATGACGACAAAGGCAGGGCTGGCGGGAACACACTTACGCGTCCTGAACGTCTCTGAGGACAGTGCTGAAATCAACGCCTATGCCAGCGGTAGTGGCCCAATGGCGCAGGTGGTCGTCTACGACACGCTTCTCAAGGGTGTGCCGACGCCACAGGTGCTCTCAGTGCTGGCGCACGAGTTAGGGCATGTGAGGTATCGCGACTCTCTCGTCCTCAGTGTCGCCACCGCTGCCTGCGTTGGCTCAGGGGTACTCGGGCTGGGTCTGTTCTGGCGTCGACGGAAGTTAGCTGCGACTCGCCTGCCGTTTGCGCTCACAGAGATCCCGGGGGTGTGCGCCGCTGTGGCGGTCGTGATGCTGTTGCTGCTACCCGCGAGCAATGCGGTCAGTCGTGCCGTCGAAGCACGAGCCGATATCTATTCACTTGAGACTACGAACGATCCTGTGGCGTTCGTGCGCGTCATGCGCACAATCGCCGTGCATGGGCACAGTTACCTTGGGGATCAGACACCGTGGGGTTGGGCGCGTAGTCACCCGACCATTGCCTGGCGACTGGCACTGGCGCGGGCTTGGGCCAAGGAGCGTGGCATCGTGGTGCCTGCCACATCACCGGACTACACAGCGCAGAGGCCACGTTGAGATGAAGACGCTTGTACTGACAAACGACTTTCCGCCCCGTGGTGGCGGCATTGAGACCTACATCCACGAAATCTTGCGCAGACAAGACCCCGGCAGCATCGCCGTTCTGGCCGCTTCAGGTCGGTCTCGCTCTGATGGGGCATCTCGGGATGACGTTGTGGCCCATGACCGAAGCACGGGGTACGACGTCGCACGGCTGCGTGCTGGCATGTGGCCCACGCGGCACGTGGCTGACGTGGCGGCGGCGGTGGCACGAGACCTCGGCTGCGACCGGGTGTGGCTGCCGTCGAGCGCACCGCACGGACTCATCGTGCCGCTGCTGCAGCGACGTGGCTTACGCGTGGCGGTGGCCACGACTCATGGCGCTGAAGCCGGTATGGCTCCATACCCAGTTGGGCGGCGAATCATTCGCGCTGCCGCCCGCGCGGATGTCTTGACCTACCTTGGGTCCTGGACTAGGTCGCAAGTGGAGCGCGCCGTGGGCACAGGTCGGGATGAGAGCCGCTGGGCCCGCCTGGCCCCTGGAGTTGATGTGCAGCAGTGGTCACGTCGTCACGATGTGGTCGAGCGCAGCCTTGAACTCAAGGCCGAACTTGGACTGACCGAACGCCCAGTGGTCGCGTGCGTCTCGCGGCTGGTGCCGCGCAAAGGTCAGGACCGTCTCATCGCCGCGTGGCCTGCAGTGCTGCGTCGGTTTCCCGATGCGGTACTGCTGTTGGTCGGGGCAGGGCCGCACGCTCGACGGCTGAAGGCCGCGGCTGAACCCTTAGGTGACTCGGTGCGGTTCACTGGTCGGGTGGCGTACGCCGACCTTCCGGCCTACACCGCACTTGCGGACATCGCGACCTTGCCTGCTCGGCGTCGGCTCGCAGGCCTTGACGTTGAGGGTCTGGGCATCGTGCTACTTGAAGCAGCAGCACTCGGTATCCCCACGGTTGCCTGCGACACTGGCGGTGTCCGTGATGCGCTTGTTGACGGCGTCACTGGTGTGTTGCTGAGTCCACATCGTGATGAGCGCAAGTTCACTGCTGACCTCGCGGACACCCTCTGCACGCTGCTCTCCGACAGTGCGCTGAGGCAGCGCTATGGCGCAGCCGGTCGGCAGTGGGTACACGAGCATTGGACCTGGGATGTGCCCGCAGCGACGCTTGCTGGCCTGCTCTCACGCTGACGCGACCACGCTGGTGGTGGGCTACTCCTTCTTGCCAGCGTAGATCGCCTCAATGTCGGCGGCATGCTGTTCGAGTACCACGTTTCGCTTGAGCTTCAGTGACGGGGTGATCTGTCCGCCGCCTTGCGTCCACTCCTGCGGCACGATGACAAAGCTGCGAATTTGCTCAGCCTTGGACACCTGCGCATTTGACTTGTCGATGACCCGTTGAATCTCAGCACGCAGGTCAGCATCGTTGACGAGCTCTGCGATAGCTGTGGCCTCGGGGCGTTGCTTGCCGCGCAGCCACAGTGCTACTGCGTCGGGGTCGAGCGTCACGAGTGCGGCCACAAACGGTCGATTGTCGCCAACAACCATGGACATGCTGACCAGGAAAGAAGCGTTGATGGGATCCTCGAGCACCGCAGGGGCGACGTTCTTGCCACCAGCGGTCACGATGAGTTCCTTCGCTCTGCCGGTGATACGCAGGAACCCGTCCGCGTCCAAAGTGCCCAGATCCCCGGTGCGGAACCAGCCGTCTGCGGTCATCGCGGCCGCGGTTGCGTCAGCGTTGTTCCAGTACCCCTGAAACACGTTTGGTCCGAAGACCTGCACTTCTCCGTCATCTGCAATCCGGATGGAAGCCCCCGGTACTGGGCGCCCGACTGACCCAATCTTGATGCCGGGACCACGTGGGTGTCGCGGGCGATTGATGGACGCGCCCGCTGTGGTCTCAGTGAGTCCGTACCCTTCCAAGATGGTCACGCCCATGCCGTCGTAGACGTGCCCAAGGCGTTCCCCGAGAGGGGCGCCACCGGAGACAGCCCATCGCAGGTTGCCGCCAAGGCTGTGACGCAGCTTGCTGTACACGAGTCGGCTGAAGAGCAGGTGGCGAAGTCTCAGCCCGAACCCCACGCCGCCCGCTCGCTGTGCCTTGCTGAAGGCGTAGGCCGTCTGCATCGCCTTCTCGAAGATCGCGCCCTTGCCCGACTCGGTTGCCTTCTGCGTTGCCGTATTCATGACCTTTTCGAAGACTCGGGGAACTGCGACGATCAACGTTGGGTGCATTGCCTGCATCGCCTTCGGCAGGGCACTGGCATCGCCGCAGTAGCCAACTTCTGCCCGCACGCAGAACATCACCGCTTGCAGCGCACGTGCGAACACGTGAGCCAGGGGCAGGAACAGCACAGTGGTGGTGTCGGCGTTGACAGCCTCAGGTTCGGCTTCCATCACCGACTGCACTTCGAAGATGAGGTTGCGATGGGTGAGCGCGCATCCCTTAGGTCGTCCGGTGGTGCCGGAGGTGTAGATGATGGTCGCAACATCCTCGGGGGTGCGGGTGGCAACCGCTGATTGCGGGTCGGTGCCCGCACCGATTCGGGCTAAATCGTCGAGGGCGCCGTCCTCGATGATCCATCGGTGTGCCAGGCCAGGGGCGTCAGCGCGCACGCTGTCGACGACATCTGCCAACTTCTGGTTTTCGACGATCACTGCAATGCAGGCGGCATCGCTGAGGATCCACTTGACCTGCTCGGCAGACGAGGTCTCATAGATGGGAACTGTCACGGCGCCGGCATGCCAGATGGCGAAGTCGGTGATGGCCCACTCGATGCGGGTCATCGACATGATGGCCACCCGGTCGCCTGGGCGCACGCCACTGGCAATGAGGCCACCTGCCACGGCTCGTACGCGGTTGTAAAACTCGGCCGCCGTCAAACCTTGGTCAAACTCGGTGCCAGTCCACTGCCGAGCCACCACCTTGGTTGCGATCTCGCGCGCATTCGCGGACAGCGGGTCGATGAGGGTGCGCCAGCCGAGCGCAGCTGAGGTCAATGGCTCACTGTGTTCCATGCACCAAGCATGGTCGGCGGGCAGCGACTGGGCAACCTGTGACTGCGTAGGCTCTGCTCCCGCGAGCCGGGTTTGACCCGATGCCCGACGAGGGCCCCCTGTGGGCCAGATGGAGGTCGCCGCGATGAGTCCGTTGGCAATCGGAGTGGACGTCGGTGGCACCAAGATTGCCGCCGGCCTCGTCGATGACTCTGGTGCGGTGCTCGCACGTACCCGAGCCGAGGTGGCAGACAAATCACCGGCGGCAGTGGTTGCCGCCATCGCCGAAGCGGTCGCTGAATTGCGCGCCCGCGGAGAAGTCGATGACGTCGGTGTCGCCGGTGTCGGCATTGGACTGCCGGCCTTCTTCGACACCAGTCGTGAAGTCGCGGTTGTGGTGCCTAACCTCGGCTGGCGCGATGTGCCTGCAGGCGCGATGTTGCGCGAGGCGTTGGCCATGGAAGTGACATTGGAGAACGACGCGAATGTTGCCGCCTGGGGGGAGTATCGCTTCGGTGCCGGCCAGGGTGTGGACGACTTGGTCATGGTCACGGTCGGCACTGGCGTTGGCGGCGGCATCGTGCTTGGTGGCAACCTCGTCGTGGGTGCCCAAGGGATGGCTGCCGAGATTGGTCACATGACGACCGTGCCCGGTGGGCTGCCGTGCCCGTGTGGCAAGTCGGGGTGCTGGGAGCAGTACGCCAGCGGGCAAGCTTTGGTGCGCATTGCAAAGGAGTTGGCGAGCACTGCTTCGGTGGATGCTCGCGCACTGTGCGACCTCGGTGACGGCACGGTGGCGGGTATCACCGGTGTTCACGTAACCGCTGCTGCGGCGAGCGGCAATAGCGTTGCCCTGGACTCGTTCGCCCAGCTCGCTGAGAACCTCGCAGCGGGGATGGCAGACCTGGTGGCCGTGTTGGACCCAGGTGCTTTCGTCATCGGTGGCGGTGTGAGCGAGGCCGGGGACATGCTGCTCGAGCGAATTCGTGCCGCCTATGACCGAGTGGTGCTTGTGGACCGTCAGCGTGCCATCCCGATTCGCTTGGCAAGCCTGCGCAATGACGCTGGCCTCATTGGAGCTGCCGACTTGGTTCGGGTGCGAGCCGCGCGCAAGGTGGACCTTCGCTCACGAGACTAGCCCGCGACTGCTTCGCTGTGGTCAGACATGGCGATCAGGTGGCACGGTTAAACCTCGTGGCGAGAACCGGCGGGCGTTGAATCAGACCACAGCGCCGTCATCGTCATCATCGGGGGCTTGGTTACTCATGCGCAGTACCAGACTGGTAGCCCCCGCGAGGACCGCTCCGAAGCCGATCAAGGTGCTCCAGGTGTCGGTGAAGCGAAACACCGACGCACTCGTGAGCAGTGCCAGTCCCGACCCGATGAGGACCCACGACATCATGGTGCGCCGGCTTAACGTCGGTAGCGAAGGGGACGGCGGGATGAAGTGCTCGTCGTCATCCCAGTCGTCGAGTGCATCAGGTGGTGTTTGTCCGCCGACTTCCGGCACCGGCGCCTGAGTGGGCATGGGCGTGGCGATGATGTCCGGGACGGTGCTGAACACGTCGTCACCGAGTCGTTCGACGATGTCGCGCCACTGAGCGTCCTCGGGTGCTGGCTCACGCGGGTCGTCGTCGGGCTGCCTGGTCACAGTCGAAGGCTAGGTCACGAACAACCCATCGGGGCACAGTCGGCGGATAGGGTTTGAAGGGTGTGGTACCAGACCCTGCGAGTTCTGCTGGCCTGGCCAGTGACTCGGCTGTGGTGGCCGAGGGTGCGTGGCCGCCGAGTCGTGCCGGCGCGTGGCGGAGCCGTCCTGGTCAGCAACCACGTGTCCTTCTCAGACTCAATTTTCCTGCCGGTGGAGTTGCGCAGGCGCGTGACGTTCCTCGCCAAGCGGGAGTACTTCGTGCGTCCTGGCATCATCGGAGCGTTCAGCCGCTGGTTCTTCACTGCAGTTGGACAAGTGCCGATTGACCGCAGCGGTGGACGGGCCGCTGAGGCGGCCATCGCCACCGGTATCCGTGTCGTTCGAGACGGCGGATTGCTCGGCATCTACCCAGAGGGAACCCGCTCACCAGACGGTCGGCTCTACAAAGGTCGTACTGGGGCAGCCCGGATCGCAATCGAAGCGCAAGTCCCCGTCATCCCGGTCGCCATGATCAACACGTTCTGGGTGCAGCCCACGGGGCAGGTGCTGCCACGGCTCGGTCGACGTATCGGCATCTCGTTTGGAACACCGATTGATACCTCAGCGTGGCTAGGTCGGGCCAGCGACCCGGCAGCGATGCGGGAATTGACGGAGCTGATGATGGCGCAGTTGCGTGAACTCGGCGGGCAGGACTACGTCGACATCTATGCAACGAAAGCCAAGGAGCTCATTGCTCAAGGCGTTGACCCGGCCGTATGGGCGGCGGGTCGCACGGAGGAACCGACGAACTAGTAGGTCAGATCTCAGGCCTGGCCGATGTCACGCAGCATCGTGGTGAACCAGTCCACGCGGGCATCGAAGTGCTTTCCGCCCTTGACTCGAGGGAACTCCACGGCTCGCAACTCTCCACCGCGCTCCTCATCGTGCCCGACAAGCCCGCTGACGCCGTTGATTGCTGCCTCGACGGCGACTGCAGCGCACTGTCGGATGAGTTCGAGGTCGCGTGCATTGGCGGGCGCACTGCGGGCAAAGTAGCCACTCTTCTGCACGAGCACCTTCTCGCTGCCAATCATCGGCGCGAACTGCTGGGCGAACCACTGTCCTGGGTTGATGAGGTCAATCTTGACGTGCCCAAACGCATCGCGCGGGACCTCCTGACCAGAACTTTCCATGCTCGCCACGATGGCGTCGACGCCAGCACCCTCGGAAAGGAACACATTGACATTGCCGACTGTGTCCATCACGGTGCGCAAGCGCTCCGCCTCGGCAGAGATGTCGATGTCCAACTCCGGCACATAGACGGCGTGCACGTCGCGACGCAAGCGCGTCACGCCGAGCTCCTCTATCCATGACTGACCCGACAAGTTGGCGCGGTACGCGTGTGCGGTCGCAGCAGCGAGCCAGCCGCAGTGCCGACCCATGACTTCGTGCACCACGAGCGTGCGTGGATTGGCCGAGTGTTCGCTCACGACATTCGCGAAGAAGCGTGCTCCCTCTTCTGCTGCCGTCCATGCGCCCAGCGACTGAGCGATGGGAATGATGTCGTTGTCGATGGTCTTCGGCAGCCCGACAACGCGCAAGGTGTAGCCATTTCGCTCGAGGTGCGCGGCAAGGTCGGCCGCTGCGGTGTTGGTGTCATCGCCGCCGATGGTGTGCAGGACCTCGACTCCATCGGCACTCAAACGGTCGGCGGCAACTTGCTGCGGGTCTTGACCCTCTGCCACTAATCCGCGTTTGACGCAATCTGCGACATTCGTCAGCTTGACGCGGCTGTTGTTGATGGGACTACCACCGAGCTCGCGCAAACGCTGTACCTGCGCACGTACTTGCTCGGTGATGGTGATGCTGTCTCCACGGAGTAGGCCGGCGTAGCCGCCTCGATAGGCAATGATCTCGGTGTCAGGGGATACCTCAGTCCAACGTTCGATGAGGTCGGCGACTGCCGCTGATAGGCATGGGGCGAGACCGCCCGCAGTCAAGAGAGCAACTCGGCGAGGCATCACAGACATATGCACAAGTCTAGGAGGGCACTACCTACGCGCAGCACGCATGTCGTTGCCCGCCTACGCTTGTGTCATGACTTTGGCATGGCCGCAGTTACCGGCAGCCCAGCAGCCGGCGTGGCCCGACCCGCTGGCAGTGGCGGCGGCCCGCGATGAACTAGCCGGCCTGCCGCCGCTGGTCTTCGCTGGTGAATGTCAGAGACTGCGTGATGAGTTGGCACGAGCGGTTACTGGTGATGCGTTTGTGCTGCAGGCAGGCGACTGCGCCGAGACGTTTGCAGACAACACCTCCGAGTCGCTGTCCGCACGTTTGCGCACCATCTTGCAGATGGGGGTCGTCCTCACCTACGGCGCGAGCGTGCCCATCGTCAAGGTCGGACGACTAGCTGGGCAGTTTGCCAAGCCGCGCAGTGACCAGTTTGAGAATGTCGACGGAGTGCAACTTCCCGCCTACCGTGGCGACGCCGTCAATGGTTTCACTCGTGACCTGGCCTCGCGCACGCCGGACCCAGGGCGGCTACTCCAGGCGTATCACGCGTCCAGTTCAGCGCTAAATCTCATCCGCGCGTTCACCCGCGGTGGCTACGCCGACCTGCGCCAAGTGCATGCCTGGAACCAGGACTTCGTCCAGCAGACCGAAGCTGGTCGCCGCTACGAAAGACTCGCACAAGAAATCGACCGGGCGTTGGCGTTCATGCACGCATGCGGAGTGGACCACGACGAGTTCCGCACCGTTGACTTCTACTCATCCCACGAGGCTCTGCTGTTGGACTACGAGCAGCCGCTAGTCCGCCGAGACCCGCGCACCGACGAGGTCTACGCCAGCAGCGCACATATGGTTTGGGTGGGTGAGCGAACGCGGTCCCTTGGTGGAGCGCACATCGACTTTGCATCGCGGATCACCAACCCCGTGGGTTGCAAGATTGGGCCGACCGCGACTGCAGAGGAAGTGGTCGCGTTGGTGCACAAACTCAACTATGAGGCCATCCCTGGTCGACTCACGTTGATTTCTCGAATGGGTGCCTCGCGGGTGTCGGAGGTGCTCGCGCCCATCATCGAGGCGGTACGCCGAACCGGCATCCCCGTGGTGTGGATGTGCGACCCGATGCATGGCAACACCCGCACGTCGGCAACCGGGCGTAAGACCCGCAGTTTCGAAGATGTACTTGCTGAGGTGCGAGGTTTCTTCGAGGTGCACCGCGCCGTGGGCAGTGTTCCTGGTGGTCTGCACGTGGAACTCACAGGTGACGATGTCACCGAGTGCACCGGCGGTGGGGAAGGCATACAAGATGCCGATCTCGAGGACCGGTATGAAACGTTGTGCGACCCTAGGCTCAATCGGGTGCAGTCACTTGAAATGGCGTTCCTCGTCGCGGAAATGCTTCAACGTCACTGAGCAGGTGCTCCCAAGCAGCTCACCGAGGGTTGCTTTCAGGGCTCGAGATGCGGCAGTCGAGCCTCGGCATTCTCGCGGCCACCGCGGGCGCGTGGCGACAACTCGACGAGGTACATCGCTGTGAGTACCAGCAGGGCACCGAGAATCTGACGCGGCAGCAGCCGGTCACCAGTCAGTATCCCCGTGATTGCAGCGAACATTGGTTCAGCCGTGAGGATGACCGCAGCCCGGGTTGCTGTCATCTGCGACTGCGCCCAGGTCTGCGCCAAGAATCCGTAGACGGTGGCGGCAAGTGCGAGAAACACAATGCCACCCC
>CAYFKX010000017.1:0-10640 GCA_964343545.1 uncultured Bifidobacteriaceae bacterium
AGGGCTCGGCTAGGCAAGGGAGGGTGTTTTCCCCATGCAATCCCGGTTGCGCCACGTTGCTAGCGTGGCAGTCTGCGCGGTCGTTTTTGCCGGCTGCGCCAATGAATCGTTGGCGGGTCTGGCCCTGAACGAACGCGCCTTTACCGGTTCCTACCTAGCCCCCTCTCAGGCGCTCACGGCTGGAATTCGGGCCACTTCAGCGGTGCCAACAGCGGCAGCATCCGAAGTGTTCTCAGAAGAGGAAATTCGGGCTTTGGCCAATAAAACACTGCAAATCAATGATGATTGGGTCGGACCCATCTGTGAGGGCTACAAGAAGTACTACGCCCACTACATGAAGCTCTTGGACTACAACATCGACTCGGCCAAGGGTGGGTCACGGATGACCACCGGCGACCCGGCCGTCAAGACGGCCCTCAAAATGGCCCGAGACCTCAAGCCTTTAGCCAAGAACAAGGAGCAGAAGGAATGGGCGGCCTACGCTGAGAAGTTCCTGGTCCTCGTGGACAGCGGGAAACCGCAGCCTTGGACCGCTGGCGACCCTGATGGCGAGGTTGACTGGCTAGCCGAAGGGTGGACCAAAGACCCGGCTTATGGGTGGAATCAGCCGCTGGCGGATCTCGGTCCCTACCAGGCGGCTATGGCCGCGTGCTTAAAACTCAAGTAACAGCCGGTCCCAACTCCCCGCTGGGAGTTGTAAGCGCATGACCAAACGCCCTTGTTGTTGATTTGTCTGAATTGCGTATTTATTCGGTTCCATACATGACCCAAGAATAGATCTACTCAGGCGCCCGAGTAAACATGCGTGGTCATCCCCAGGCGCACCCCGCCTGCCAGGGGCAGGCCAGTGCTTTGGCAGATGCCACCGGTAGCCACAATCTGGTGAAGGCTCTGTCTGTACCAAACCCAGCGAACATCGCGGGTGCTGCTGACCCGCGTGGCCAAACCACTGAATAAGTCATGAGCTGTGTGGGTGGCGGACGCTCGTGCGCGCCACCCACACAGCTTCGGTCTTAACGGGGCTCGACGAAGACCGCCACCGTACGGGCCGGCACTGAGAAACTGCCCTGGTCAAGCGTCGATCGCTTCACAATCGAGTCAGTTCCCTTGGCCTGAACCGGGTGCAGGACGTAACTGCGATCAGCCCAGTCGGCGATGTCAGCGGTTGCCGTTCGGCTAGTTGCATTGAAGACAACCACAATCGACTTCCATCGCGGGTCGATGGACTCCAAGTCGTCCCCGTCGGACAGCAGTTGCATGGCAATCACGCCTTGCTTCTGATCGTCGCCACCCTGCGGGAACTTCAGTCGTCCCGCAACTTCCGTAGCCGAGCCCAGACGGAACAGCGGCGAGGAGTAGCGGATTCGCAGCAGATCCTGGAAGCGGTCCTTCGTCGCCTTGATGTCGGCAGCCTTCACAAAGTTGTTCGGGTTCACCAACGTCTCGGCGGCAACATCCCATCGGCTGTTGTTATCGCCGTACATCGGCAAGCCCTTGCCGAACCCATTCGTCTTTCCAGTCCAGTCGATCGCGTTGAACCAGTCGCCGCTGTCGTAGGAGTTCTTGTCCAGCGACTTACTACGCAGCAGATCCGTACCGGCTACAACGAACGGGGTGCCCTGAGACAGGAAGGGAATTGAGAGCGACACGATTTGAGCGCGTGCTCGTGCGGCACTGTTGGTGTTCGGCGGCAACTTGAACGCCAATGTGTCGAACAACGTTGTGTCGTCGTGCGAGTCCACGTAGGAAATCGACTCGGTTGGGTCGCCCGTGTAACCAGCTGGCTGCCCGTTGTAGGACACGAGGAAGCCCCAGGTGTCAAAGCCTCCGCTGTCGACAAACGAGAACGCAGGCTCGTCAACGCCCGCGAGACTTCCGGACAGCGCCACCTTGATGACGTCGGTGCCTTCGAGCGCAGAAGAACAGCCGACGAGGTCGTCAATTCCGCTGCCGTTGGAGTCAACGCATAGACCCGATCCGAAGCCTTGACCGCGTGGGTCTTGGTCGAAGGGGCCGCCGCCACGGACGGCGTCTCGTACGCGGTCATCGAAGGTGCCAACGCCCGTGTACTGCATGTTGATTTGCGTGGCCTGCGGGAAGCGAACGTCGTTTGCAACCTCACCGAAGTTCCAGCCTTCGCCGTACAACAGGATCTTTGAACCGTCAACGCCATCTTCCTCGAGAGTCAACGCGTCCATGTCGGCCCGAATGTCCGTCAGCAACTGCTTGGGCATGTGACCCATGATGTCGAAGCGGAACCCGTCAACCTTGTAGTCCACAGCCCACACGCGCAGGCTGTCGCGGGTGAACTTCGCCATCATCGTGCGCTCGGTGGCGGTGTTCGAACAGCAGGTGCTGTTTGCAACCGTGCCATCGCTGTTGAGACGGTAGTAGTAACCGGGGACGAGTTTGTCGAACGTGCTCTTCTCGCCTTGCCCCGCGGCGTTGGTGTGGTTGTAGACCACATCCATCACTGTCCGCATCCCGACACTGCCCAGCGACTGGACCATCGAGCGGAACTCCTTCGTACGTCCGACGCCCATAGGCGCCTTTGCGAACGAACCCTCCGGGGCGGTGAAGTGATACGGGTCGTAACCCCAGTTGTACGGGTCCTCACCACGAACGGCATCAACCTCAGCTTGCTGCGCATCCGAGTCCGCATCGAGGGAGCGGAGGTAGTCGAAGTCCGGCTGAACCCATGTGGACTTGTTCTCGTTGACAGTTGCGAAGTCAAATGCCGGCAGCAGGTGGACGTGAGTCATTCCTGCCTTAGCGAGCGCCGTCAAGTGTCGCATTCCGTCGCTGCGCTTGTATGTAAAGGCCCCATAGGTGCCGCGAGCAGCGACAGGGACGGTCTTGTCGCCGACACTGAAGTCGCGGATGTGCAACTCATAGATTGACGAATCGGCAAGGCGATCCAAGTTGGGCTTGACTATGCCGTCCCAACCTGATGGCTTCGTGGAGGCGTCATCGAGGTTGACAATCTGCGTGCGCGTGCTGTTAGTCGCGAGCGCCACCGAGTACGGGTCAGTTGTCTCGTTAGTCACCACTGCGCCAACCGCCGGGACAAACACGTCAGCTTGAAGTTTGTAGTACTTGCCCTTCCAACTGGACGCGCCACGAATCGACCAGACGCCGGTCTCTTCGTCGAACGTCATATCGCGCACCGAACGACGCTCGGTTGTGCCGTTGGAGTAGAAGAGCAGGTTCACGTCCTTGGCCGTGGGTGCCCACACACTGATGGTGGGAGTCGCTCCGTCCCAGGTCACGCCGAGGTTTCCGTCGTAGCCGGAAACGTCATCCAGGACATGCCCAATTTGGATACCAGTTGCCCTGATCGGTGCGTTTGCTGCACCACGAGTTTCGACGAGGACCACCTGCCCGCGCAGCAAGTCCTTGACGGTGTCCGCGCCGATGTTGGGCAGCCACAGACTGTTGTAATTCGAGAGGTACGACTGTCCATCAAGCACATCTGCCGGCAGACCCATCTCAAAATTCGTAATCGGGTAGATGCGGTCCGCGCCGTGAATGCCTTCCTCGTCAACGCGAATACCGCCGTCGCTGGCGTAAGCCAAGGCGTATCCCGTGGAGTCGCTTGCTTCGTAAGGCCACGCGATGAGGTCTTGATTGATCCAGATCGCCTTTGATTTCGTGAGGTCTGACTGCACGCCAGTCACGAGCGGCGCTGCGAAAGCTGCGTTGCCATCGGAGTCGGTGTCATCCTGGATGTACCAGACTTCCCCGCCAGTCTTTGCAATGTCAAGGAACTGGTCTGCAGGAACCGACTTGTTGTCACCCTTGTGAATGATCCACGCCATCTTTGCAGCGTTCGCGGCGAGCGGCACCTTGAACGTGATGCCGAACGCGTCCTCATCGCCAAGCGGCTGGAACGGCTTAGTCCACTGCACCAAGGGGTCGCCCTGCGCTGCGTCGTTGCGGTAGCCATCCCACAGGTGCATACCCCATCCGGCGTAGTTCGCGTCAGCGCGGTTGTAGTGGATGAGCGCGTAACCATCGGCCCATGCGCGGCTAAAACGAGCGCCCTCAAATGCGTCCGACAACCACGCAGACCCGAATTTCGCCGCGTTCAACGTCACTACTGCGCCGACACCCGCACCATTAGCCAACAACTGCACATCAAACTTGCCCGTCAGCGCGGTGACCGGGTAGTCGAAATACGGGCCCCAGGTGTCGCTGCCACTTGGTGCGAAGTCTGCAGATCCTTCCGCAGTGGAAACGCGCACACCATTCGCGCCGGTCGCTGCAGCCGCGTGAATGCGGTAGCCGCCACGCGCCAATGCAAGCGACTGCGCGAATGTGCCATCAGGGCGAAGCCACAGTTCGGATGTCGTCGGAGGCGAGTCGAGAGTCCACACGGTGTCCGGGAACGAGCTCGCCGTTATTTCCCAAGGGGCGTCGTCAAATGGCACCGCGACAATGCCGAACCAGCCGTAGTCATCAGCGGAGTAAGGCTCTGCGACGAGAGAGTCTTCGCCGGGTGCACCAATCGTGATGCTTGCATCCTGTGGCACCACACGCGAATCACCTGGCACGTGAATGACAAACCGGTCGGGCACATCCGCGCGAGCCGGTGTTGACGCGACGAAAGGAACAACTGCGCTTACTGTCGCAATCAGTGCTGCGGCAACTAACCCAATTCCATGGCGACGCGCCATCGCAGTGTGGGTGCTCTTGCGCGCGAAACCCCTTGCCATTGTTCCTCCTTGATGCACAGACTGGGATGCACAAAGCCGGCGCCGCTGCGCTCGACTACCTTTCGGCGGGGTTAAGTCTGAAGGCAGTATCCGCGAGTTGCAAGCGTCAGGGCAGGGTTCTCCTGCGAAAATCGAAATGTGACGCTCTCGATACTTATTGTTCATACGTGAAAACGCTTTCACGTATGAGTGACTCTGTTTCGCAGGGAAGTCCAAAGAAACTCGGTGGTGTGCTGCATCACATCCTCTTTACACAGCATTGATGCATAAGCCATAGTTCGCTCTGGTTGAGCGTGGTGTTATCACAACGCCCGCGAGACCGCACGACATCCGGCCCGCCGTGGGCCTGGGTTAGACCTGAAACAGGAGGTCGAGCACATGCTCGCAATTTCACGCCGCAAGGCGGTGGCCGGAGTTATCGCCGGTCTCGTCGTCGCGGGTATCGCGACGCTGCCAGCTGCCCAGGCAGCCGCAGTGAAGAAGACAATCGTCATCTGGACCGACTCCAACCGCACCGCTGCGGTGAAGTCGCTGTTCAGTGCCGGTTGGCAGGGAGCCAAGGTCAGCATCGTGACCAAGGACTTCGGCGCCATCCGCGACGACCTTGGCACCGTCAAGGCCGACGCTGCACCCGACATCATCGTCGGTGCCCACGACTGGACCGGCCAGCTGGCCGCCAACGGTTCGATTGTTCCGTTGACGATCTCCAGCGCGACCGCCGCCCAGATTCCGGGCTACGCGCTCAACGCGTTCTCCTACGGTGGCACCCGCTACGGCATGCCGACGCAGCTGGAGAACGTCGCACTGGTGCGTAACACCGCACTGGCCCCGACCGCTCCGACTAGCTTCGAGCAGTTGCGCACGATGTCGAAGACCATCTGCGACACCGGCCTGCAGGGTTCGACCGGCAAGAAGGCCGACGCAGGCAAGCCGATCCCGGGCTGCGCTCGCACCATCTGGCCGATGAACGGCTACCACGAGTACGCGCTGCTCAGCGGCCTCGGCGGCGGTGCTTTCGCTCGCTCCGAGACTGGTGTCGACGACAAGAACTCCCCGCAGTTCTACAACGCCAAGGTTCAGGCGAACATTGGCATCGTCGAGGCCTGGCAGGCTGACAGCACCTTCTTGAACAAGGGTGACGAGGACTACGGCTACGCCAAGTTCTTCGCCAAGAAGAGCCCGTTCATCGTGACCGGTCCTTGGTCGATCGGTGACCTCAAGAAGTCCAAGCTGAAGATCGCGATCAGCGCGGTGCCGAACATCGCCGCTGGCAGCAACCCGGTTCCGTTTGCCGGTGTGCAGGGCTTCATGGTGACCAAGTTCGCCGCGGGTCACGGTGTGGCCGACCTGGCGAACTCGCTGGTGACCGACTCGGTCAAGGGTGTGGCTTCGGTCAAGGCACAGCTGTCGCTGGCCAAGGCCAACTTCCGCGCCCCTGCTAACACCGCTGCCGGTGCCCAGCTCAGCGACCCGCTGATCGCTGGCTTCGCCGCTGCTGGTGTCGGCGCCATCTCGATGCCGAACATCCCTGAGGTTGGTTGCTACTGGAGCTCTGCCGGTGGCGCCTGGTCCTCGGCGTTCAACGCATCGCTGGCCGACCGCGTCCCTGCGGCAACGGCGTTCGCGAAGGCCCAGTCCGACATGCTGAAGTGCGTGAACGGCGGCTGACGCAACACCCTCTATGAAAAGAGGGGGGAGTCCCTCGGTGGGCTCTCCCCTCTTTTCATGTCATCCACTCGGGCGTGGGGCCCTGGCAAGGTGCTCGGCACGCCGATAGTTTTCAATCAATCACAACACTGCAAGAGGGGACCTCGTGAAGCGCTCATTCCTCCAAGTCCTGATCTCTGGGCTTTCCGGCGTTCCTGCGCAAGTCATCAAATTCGTATTCCTTGCCCTGATCAACGCAATTGCCGTTTACGGCATCATGATTGCAATCCCGCTGAAGTCATACTCCATTGCAATTTTCGTCGCAGTCATGACACTTTTGCTGGACTACGCGATGTTGAACCCGCGGAACATCCCGCTGAAGTATTTTGTCCCTGGCACCGTGTTCCTAGTGGCCTTCTCCTTATTCCCAACCTTTTACACAATCGGCGTCGCGTTCACGAACTTCTCAACCGGGCACGCAATCCAGAAGCGCGAAGCTGTGGAAACGATTGTCAGAAACAGTTACCAGCCGATCCCCGGCGCCAGTTCCTATGCCCAGATTCCCGCCTGCAAAGGCACGACAGACTCATGCACCGCAGAGTCGGGCTTGGTCATGATTCTGGTCGACCAAGGCACCGGCGGTGTCGCTGTCGGCACGCAGAGCGGACTCAAGGCCGTCAAAGAAGACGAGTTGGTCTACTACGACGAAACAAAGACGTTGTTGAGCACAGTTCAGGGCTACACCCGCGTTTCTCGTACCGCGGTGCTTTCGCTGAAGTGCAGCGAGTTCCTCATCCCAACGGGCACGACGACGTACATCAACGGCGATTGCAACACCGCATTCCAGAAAGGTCCGTCCCTTAAGTACAACGCTGCGAAGGACGAATTCACCTCGACATTGGATGCCAGCGTCTATCGTGACAACGGTAAGGGCGCGTATGTCGCGGTTAGCGGTCCGCGCATTGACGTCAAGGACCCGTCGCACGAGCTGCAACCCGGGTGGATGGTTCGCACCGGATTTGGCAACTTCCAGCGCATCATTTCCGACCCCGACGTGCGGACTCCTTTCGTGCGCGTATTCATCTGGACCGTTGTCTTCTCGCTATCCACCGTGCTCACGACATTCATTCTGGGCCTCGGCCTAGCGCTTGTTCTCAACAAGTCCAAGATGCGTGGCGTCAAGTTCTATCGTTCTTTCCTGATCATCCCCTATGCCGCACCAGCGCTTCTCACCATTCTGGTGTGGGCAGGAATGCTCAACCAAAACAACGGAATCATCAATGCCATCTTGGACACTCCGTGGATCGACTCGGTGTTGTCCAACATCCCAGGTATGCCTGATCCCATTCCGTGGACCGGCAACGCGTTCTGGGCGAAGGTTTCCATCCTCACGGCAAACCTGTGGCTCGGATTCCCCTACATGTTCCTCATCGCCACCGGCGCACTGTCGGCCATTCCACAGGAACTATCGGAAGCCGCCGAAGTCGATGGCGCTAAACCATCGCAGATCATGCGTCGTATCAAGTTGCCGCTGCTACTGATAGCAACCGGTCCACTGCTGGTCGCATCGTTCGCGTACAACTTCAACAACTTCAACATCATCTACCTCCTCACCGGCGGCGGACCCGCGATGACGGATGTGTCCTCCGTCGCAGGTGAGACTGACATCTTGATCTCCTACACCTACAAGCTCGCATTCAGCGCTGGTCAGGGCAATCAGTACGGCTTGTCGAGTGCTGTCTCCATCATCATTTTCTTCATCGTGGCCGCAATGTCCGGTCCAACTTTCTGGCGCTCTAAGGCAATGGAGTCGATGAACTGATGTCCCAGACCTCAACTGCAACCAGCATCCCTACGCAGTCCGGAACAAAAACTGTTCCGCCCACGCCGAAGCGCAAGCGACTCGGACCCCACCAATGGCTTGCGCAGTACTCCTGGCGCCACGTCGTGATGATCGTGGCGTCGGTGTACTCGCTGTTCCCTATTCTCTTCGTTGCGGGCTCAGCGTTCAATCCGGTCAACGGCATCGGGGGTTCTCAGATCTGGCCCAAGAACCCGACTTTGGACAACTTCCGCAGTTTGCTCACCGACCCAAATCAGCCATTCGCGCTGTGGTATCGCAATGGCGTGCTGGTGGCCGCCGCTGCGTCACTGTTCAACGTTTTCCTCGGCGCCTGCGCGGCCTATGCGTTTAGTCGGTTCCGCTTCAAGGGGCGCAAGGCCGGCATGATGACGCTGCTGTTCGTGCAGATGTTCCCCTCGTTCCTGTCCCTGACGGCCATCTACATCATCATGGGTCAGGTCCAGGACGTGTACCCGGCGGTCGGTCTTGACTCGCTCTTCGGCCTCATGCTTGTCTACCTCGCCGGTGCTATGGGGGTGAACGCCTGGTTCCTCAAAGGGTTCTTCGACACAGTGCCGATGGAACTGGACGAATCTGCTAAGGTCGACGGTGCAACGCACGGGCAGATTTTCTGGGGCATCATCCTGCCGCTGTCTGCACCAGTACTTTCTGTGACGGGCCTCTTGGGCTTCACTGGCACGCTCAACGAATACATCTTGGCCAGCCGTCTCATCCAGAATCCTGAGAAGCGCACGCTTGCCATGGGTCTGCAGCAGTACATCTCAGGTCAGTACGATCAACGTTGGGGAACATTCTCTGCCGGCGCGCTGCTGGCTGGCATTCCCGTCATCCTGATCTTCTTGGTTCTGCAACGCAACATCGTCTCTGGTTTGACGCAAGGGTCGGTCAAGGGATGATTCCTGCCCCGCACCACGACGGCTCTGCGCTTTACGTAAGCGATGAGGCGCCGCAGTTAGGCGCGACCATCATGGTGCGACTGCGGGTGCCGAAAGCTTGGTCGCCCGACTTCGTCGGCTTGCGCTGGCTGCATGATGCGGAGGGCCAGATTTCCCCGGCGCGGGTGATTTCTGAGGGGGAGTCAGAAGTCTGGTGGGAAGCACCGTTGCACATTCGCAATCCCCGAGCCCGATACCGCTGGAATCTACGAGGCGGAAACGTCGGCTACGGCTGGGTGAACGGCACAGGTTGGCACGACCACGATGTGACTGATGCTGACGACTTTCAAATCAGCACCGCTGCGGCGGTGCCAGAGTGGGCTAAGCGCAGTGTCGTCTATCAGATTTTCCCGGACCGCTTCGCGCCTTCCGGACGCGAGATTGAACATCCTGACTGGGCGATTCCGCGACAATGGCATGAGGTTCCCGAACCGCGAACCCCACAGACTGGTCAATTCATCTACGGCGGTGACCTTCATGGAGTCGCCAGCAAACTTGACCACATCACGGCTCTCGGCGCCGACACTTTGTACTTCACGCCGATTTTTCCAGGCCGATCCGCGCATCGTTACGACGCGAGAACGTATGACATCGTCGACCCGCTCCTCGGTGGCGACGACGCGTTGATTGGCTTAACTCAGGAAGCCGCCGCCCACGGGCTACGGGTGATTGGCGACTTGACGCTCAACCACTGCGGCATCGGTCACGAGTGGTTCCAGCGCGCACAGCAGGATCCAGCCAGCCCGGAACGTGAGTTTTTCTTCTTCACTGAATCCAGTGCCTTTGGCTACGAAACTTGGGCAAATGCCCGAACGCTGCCCAAGTTCAACCTGACAAACACCGCCCTCAAAGACCGGCTGGTCTCTGGCAAAAGTGCGGTTTTGCGCAAGTGGATGCAAGCGCCCTACAACCTCGCGGGCTGGCGCATCGATGCAGCCAACGTGGCCGGTCGCTCACGTGACATCGATGTGACGTTGGAGATTGCCCGGGAAGTTCGGGCGGTACTCACCGAAGAGCGCCAGGACGCGTTGCTCATCGCCGAAAACACTCAAGACTCTTCGGCTGACTTAGCGGGCGACGGCTGGCACGGCACCATGAACTACAGCGCTTTCACCCGGCCAGTCTGGGGGTGGCTACGACGCACGGAGCACATCCTGGGCATGGGCCCGGAGATTCCGCAGATCACCGGACGGCAGTTGGTTGCCACGTTGACGGACTTCATGGCCAAGACTCCGTGGCGATCTTGGGTGGCGTCATGGAACTACCTCGGCTGCCATGACAACGCCCGAATCCGATCAGTTGTTGGGTCCGCGGAACGCCAGCTCGCCGGTCTGGCTCTGCTCGTGGGTCTGCCAGGCACGCCGATGGTGTTTGCTGGCGACGAATTAGGACTTGAGGGCGATTGCGACGACCTCGCCCGAAGCCCAATCCCCTGGCAAAGTCCTGAATTGTGGGACACCGCGACACTTGACGCGTATC
>CAYFKX010000018.1:0-7854 GCA_964343545.1 uncultured Bifidobacteriaceae bacterium
CGACGTGCGCGTAGTGGCGCGCCTCAGTCTGGTACTCGATGTGAGCGATCGAGATGGTGATACCACGCTGACGCTCTTCGGGGGCCTTGTCGATTTCATCGAACGGGGTAAATGGGTTCACGTCCGGGAACGTGTCGTGCAGCACCTTGGAGATCGCCGCGGTCAGCGTCGTCTTGCCGTGGTCAATGTGACCGATGGTGCCGATGTTGACGTGCGGCTTTGTCCGCTCGAACTTCGCCTTCGCCACGGTGGGCTCCTTCTGGGCTCGTGATCACACCGGGTGGTGCGATCGCTTACTTGGGGTCGTGCGTGCTGATCCGAGGACTACTCGCCCTTGGACTTCGCGATGATTTCGGTCGCAACGTTCGCTGGGACCTGGGCGTACGAGTCGAACTGCATGCTGTAGCTCGCACGTCCCTGTGTGCGGCTGCGCAGGTCTCCCACGTAGCCGAACATCTCCGACAACGGCACCAGTGCCTTCACGACACGGGCGCCAGCGCGCTCGTCCATGGCCTGGATCTGGCCACGACGGGAGTTCAAGTCACCGATGACATCGCCCATGAAGTCCTCCGGGGTGGTGACTTCGACGGCCATCATCGGCTCGAGCAGGACCGCACCCGCACGGCGGGCAGCGTCCTTGAATGCCATGGAACCCGCAATCTTGAACGCGAGTTCGGAGGAGTCGACATCGTGGTACGCGCCATCCTGCAGCGTCACCTTGACATCGACCATCGGGTAGCCCGCGAGGATGCCGTTCTGCATCGCCTCCTGGGCGCCGGCGTCGACGCTGGGGATGTACTCACGCGGGATGCGACCACCGGTGACGGCGTTCACGAACTCGTAGCCACCCTGAGCCTCGCTGTCCTCGGGCAGCGGCTCGATGTCGATGAGCACCTTCGCGAACTGGCCAGAGCCACCAGTCTGCTTCTTGTGGGTGTACTCGACCTTGTCGACCTTCTTGGTGATGGTCTCGCGGTAAGCGACCTGCGGCTTACCGACGTTCGCCTCGACCTTGAACTCACGCTTCATGCGGTCCACGAGGATTTCCAAGTGGAGCTCACCCATGCCGGAGATGATGGTCTGGCCAGTCTCTTCGTCGGTGTAGACGCGGAATGTCGGGTCCTCGTCGGACAGACGCTGGATCGCGGTGCCGAGCTTGTCCTGGTCGCCCTTGGACTTCGGCTCGATGGCCACGGAGATGACCGGCTCGGGGAAGTTCATCGACTCCAGCACAACCGGCTTGGCGGTGTCGCACAAGGTCTCGCCCGTGGTGGTGTCCTTCAGACCCATCACGGCGACGATCTGACCCGCACCGGCGCTGGCGATCTCCTCACGCTTGTTCGCGTGCATCCGGTAGATCTTGCCGATGCGCTCCTTGCGGTCCTTGGTGGAGTTCAGCACCTGCAAGCCAGCCTCGAGCACGCCGGAGTAGACGCGGACGTAGGTGAGCTTGCCCAGGTGCGGGTCGGTCATGATCTTGAATGCCAATGCCGACAGCGGCTCAGCGTCAGAAGGCTTGCGCTCCATCTCGACTGACTCATCGCCGACCTTGAAGCCCTTGATCGCGTCGATGTCCAGCGGCGACGGCAGGTAGGCAACAACGGCGTCGAGCATCGGCTGCACGCCCTTGTTCTTGAATGCCGACCCGGTCAGCACCGGAACGAGCTTGAACGAGATGGTCGCGCGGCGGATGGCTGCGTGCAGCTCCTCCTCGGTGAAGTCATCCCCGGTCTCGAGGTACTTCTCCATGATGTCGTCGTCGTTCTCCGCGAGAGTCTCGATGAAGAGCGCGCGGTACTCGTCAGCCTGGTCCTTCAGGTCTGCCGGGATGTCCTCAATCTTGTAGTCCTCACCCTTCTGGGTGTCCCCCCGCCACATCAAGGCCTTCATGCGGATGAGGTCGACAAGGCCGGTGAACTCGGACTCAGCGCCAATCGGCAACTGCAGAACCAGCGGCACTGCGCCGAGGCGGTCCTTGATCATGTCGACGCACATGAAGAAGTTCGCGCCGGTGCGGTCGAGCTTGTTCACGAAGCACATACGCGGGACGTTGTAGCGGTTGGCCTGGCGCCACACGGTCTCGGACTGCGGCTCCACGCCGGCGACGCCGTCGAAGACGCAGACAGCACCGTCGAGCACGCGCAGCGAACGCTCGACCTCGACAGTGAAGTCGACGTGGCCGGGAGTGTCGATGATGTTGATCTGGTGGTTCTTCCACTCACAGGTGGTCGCCGCGGACGTGATGGTGATGCCGCGCTCCTGCTCCTGCTCCATCCAGTCCATGGTGGCCGCGCCCTCGTGGACCTCACCGATCTTGTAGTTGATGCCGGTGTAGAACAGGATGCGCTCAGTCGTGGTGGTCTTACCCGCGTCGATGTGCGCCATGATCCCGATGTTGCGGACCTTGGCGAGGTCGACTGCCGTCTGCGTGGACACGATTCTGCTGCCTTCTGTGAGTGTGGGGGAAGTGGATTACCAGCGGTAGTGAGCGAACGCCTTGTTCGCCTCAGCCATCTTGTGCACGTCCTCGCGGCGCTTCACCGCGGCGCCGAGGCCGTTGGATGCGTCGAGGATTTCGTTCATGAGGCGCTCGGTCATGGTCTTTTCACGACGCTGACGCGCGAACGTGACCAACCAGCGCATTGCCAAAGTGGTGGCACGGCCGGGGCGAACCTCGACCGGCACCTGGTAGGTCGCGCCACCGACGCGGCGACTGCGGACCTCAATGGTCGGGCGGACATTGTCGAGTGCGCGCTTGAGCGTGATGACCGGGTCAGCACCGCCCTTCTCGCGGCAGCCCTCGAGGGCGCCGTAGACGATGCGCTCAGCGGTGCTCTTCTTGCCGTCGAGCAGAACCTTGTTGACCAACTGCGTGACGACCGGCGACCCGTACACCGGGTCGATGACGATCTGACGCTTGCCGGCTGGACCCTTGCGTGGCATCAGCTCTTCTCCTTCTTCGCGCCATAACGGCTGCGGGCCTGCGAACGCTTCTTCACACCCTGGGTGTCGAGAGCGCCGCGGATGATCTTGTAACGCACACCGGGCAGGTCCTTCACACGACCGCCACGCACGAGCACGATGGAGTGCTCTTGCAGGTTGTGACCCTCACCGGGGATGTAGGCAGTGACCTCCATGCCACTGGTCAGGCGCACACGAGCAACCTTGCGCAGTGCCGAGTTCGGCTTCTTCGGTGTGGTCGTGTACACGCGAGTGCACACACCACGACGCTGCGGGGAGCCCTTCAACGCAGGTGTCTTGTTCTTCGACACCTTGTCGGTGCGGCCCTTGCGGACCAGCTGCTGAATCGTTGGCACTGTCTTGCCACCTGTTCTGCTTGTCGAGCGTGCGGTCAGTTGTTCGGTCGTGCTCTCCTGCACCCACCCACGCGGTCGGGTGTGTCGCGCGCGCAACTCACGGCGCGGCGAACCGCGCCATTCATTGGAGGGACCCTCGCGGGTTCCCCGTGGCCTCGTGCGCACACGGGGTGCGAAGGGACAGGAGCCTGCTCACGATCCGGCGGTATCGGCACGCGGCACAACACAGCCAGCCCGAGGGCAGGAGCACGAAGGCTAGCCGAGGGGGTCTGACTATGCGAATCGGGGGTCCCCCTATCACAGGAGGACCCCCGATTCGGGGAATATCGAGCCGACTAGCCGCGGTACCCCGCGTCGAACTCCTCCAGCGGCACCGCCTCGCCGCCGCCGGCGGCGAAGGTTGCGGAGTAGTCGATGTCCATGCCCACACCCATCGAGGCGTACATCTCGGACTTGGCCTCCTCGGTCGGCTCAACTCGGACATTTCGGTACAAGCCGAGGCCAGTACCCGCCGGGATGAGCTTGCCGATGATGACGTTTTCCTTCAGGCCCAGCAGCGGATCGCGACGACCCTGGATGGCCGCCTCGGTGAGCACTCGGGTGGTCTCCTGGAAAGACGCCGCCGACAGCCACGAGTCGGTTGCCAGCGAGGCCTTCGTGATACCCATGAGGGTGGGGCGTCCGGAAGCCGGCTGCTTGCCATCGGCAACCGCCGCCCGGTTGTAGGCCTCGAATGCAGTGCGGTCCTTGAGTTCGCCGGCCAGCATCGGGGTGTCCCCGCTTTCAAGCACGGTGACACGCTTGAGCATCTGGCGCACGATGACCTCAATGTGCTTGTCGTGGATGGTCACACCCTGCGAGCGGTAGACCTCCTGGACTTCCTGCACGAGGTGCTCCTGGACGGCACGCGGGCCGAGGATGTCCAAGACTTCCTTCGGGTCCGGCTTGCCCTGGATGAACTCGCGGCCAGCCTCAACATGGTCGCCATCGGCGATCTTCAGACGCGCCCGCTTGGAGACCGTGTACTCGGACTCCTCGCTGCCGTCATCCGGGGTCAAGATGATCGTGTCGTGGCGCTCGCCGGGCTCGATGCGAACCCGACCCGTTGCCTTGGCAATCGGCGTCAGACCCTTCGGCGTACGCGCCTCGAACAACTCCACCACACGGGGCAGACCGTGGGTGATGTCCTCACCAGCGACACCACCAGTGTGGAAGGTACGCATCGTCAACTGCGTGCCCGGCTCACCGATGGACTGCGCGGCGATGATGCCGACAGCCTCGCCGATGTCCACGAGCTTGCCCGTGGCCAATGAACGGCCGTAGCAGCGAGCACAGGTGCCGACCTTGCTCTCACAGGTGAGCAGGGAACGAACCTTGACCTCGGCTACGCCGGCGGCGATGAGGCGGTCAACATCAGTCAGACCGAGGTCTTCGCCAGCTTCAGCAACCTTCTTGCCGTCGACCACGACATCGTCAGCGAGGCAGCGCGAGACCACTGAGGTCTCAACTAGCTCGTGACGACCGCCGTCAGCGCCGGCAATCGGGCGGTTGAAGCCGCGGTCGGTGCCGCAGTCAATTTCGCGCACGATGATGTCTTGCGAGACGTCGACCAGACGGCGGGTCAGGTAGCCGGAGTCAGCGGTACGCAACGCAGTGTCCGCCAAACCCTTGCGGGCACCGTGGGTGGAGATGAAGTACTCCAACACCGTCAGTCCCTCGCGGAAGTTCGCCTTGATTGGGCGAGGGATGATCTCGCCCTTCGGGTTGGCCACCAGACCACGCATACCTGCAATCTGACGCACCTGCATCCAGTTACCGCGCGCACCAGAGTTCACCATCATGAACACCGGGTTGTCGGCTGGGAAGTAGTCACGCATGGCTGCGGCAACATCATCGGTGGCCTTGGTCCAGACCTGGATGAGTTCCTGACGGCGCTCAGCGTCAGTGATGACACCGCGCTCGTAGTTCTGCTGAATCTTGGCCGCGTCGGTCTCGGCCTTGGTCATGATCTCGGCCTTCTTCGGCGGGGTGACCACATCGCTGATGGAAATGGTGACGCCGGAGCGGGTGGCCCAGCGGAATCCGAGGTCCTTGAGCGCGTCAAGGCAGGCACCGATGGTGACCTTCGGCAAGCGGGCACTCATCTCGTTGATGATCTCAGCAAGCTCGCGCTTGCCCACCTGCTTGTTGACATACGGCCACTCAACCGGCAGCGCCTCGTTGAACAGTGCGCGACCGAGGGTGGTGCGCAAGGTCACCGGCATGCCGGGCTTCCAACCGGCTGGCGCAACCCAGTCGGCCGGCGGAACGGTCGCTGCATCGAGGCGCAATGTGATGGGCGCCTGCAGTGACAGCATCGGGTCAACGTTGTGCTGCCCGAAGTCAGAGTTGGAGTCACCCGCGTGCTTGTGACGCAGAGCCCCGCGGTCGAATGCCGCGATCGCCTCCGCGACGCTGGCGAATGCCCGGCCCTCGCCCGGCTGGCCAGCGACTTCCTGGGTGAGGAAGTAGATGCCGAGCACCATGTCCTGGGTTGGCGAGGTGATCGGGCGGCCATCAGCCGGGGAGAGGATGTTGTTGCTCGAGAGCATCAGCACGCGCGCCTCGGCCTGTGCCTCAGCGGACAACGGCACGTGCACAGCCATCTGGTCACCGTCGAAGTCCGCGTTGAACGCGGTGCAGACCAACGGGTGAATCTGGATGGCCTTGCCCTCGATGAGCTGCGGCTCGAATGCCTGGATACCCAAGCGGTGCAACGTCGGTGCGCGGTTGAGCAACACTGGGTGCTCAGTGATGACCTCTTCGAGAACATCCCACACGACTGAACGCGAACGCTCCACCATGCGCTTGGCGCTCTTGATGTTCTGTGCGTGGTTCATTTCGACCAGGCGCTTCATGACGAACGGCTTGAACAACTCCAACGCCATCTGCTTGGGCAGACCGCACTGGTGCAGCTTCAATTGCGGGCCGACCACGATGACCGAACGACCGGAGTAGTCCACACGCTTGCCGAGCAGGTTCTGACGGAAACGGCCTTGCTTGCCCTTGAGCATGTCCGACAACGACTTCAGAGCGCGGTTGCCCGGTCCGGTCACGGCCCGACCACGGCGACCGTTGTCGAACAACGAGTCCACCGACTCCTGGAGCATGCGCTTCTCGTTGTTGATGATGATTTCCGGGGCACCAAGGTCAAGTAGGCGCTTCAACCGGTTGTTGCGGTTGATGACCCGACGGTAAAGGTCGTTCAAGTCGCTCGTGGCGAACCGGCCACCGTCGAGCTGCACCATCGGACGCAGGTCCGGCGGGATGACCGGCACTGCGTCGAGCACCATGCCCATCGGCGAGACGCCGGTCTGCAGGAACGCCGACACGACCTTGAGTCGCTTGAGCGAACGAGTCTTCTTCTGCCCCTTGGAGGTCACAGCCAACTCGCGAAGGCGGCTCGCCTCGGCAACCAGGTCAAAAGTCTCGAGGCGGCGCTTGATGGCCTCGGCACCCATCCCGCCCTTGAACCAGCGGCCGTACTTGTCGCGCATCTCGCGGTAGAGAATCTCGTCGCCCTCAAGGTCCTGAACCTTCAGACCCTTGAAGCGGTTGAACACGCGCTCGAGGCGGTCGATTTCGTTCTGGCCGCGCTTGCGAATCTGCGTGGCCTCACGTTCGCCGGTCTCGCGGACCTTGCGGCGGGCGTCGCTCTTTGCACCTTCGGCCTCGAGTGTGGCGAGGTCCTCTTCCATCTTCTCGAGGCGCTTCTGCGCATCGTGGTTGGTGCGGTCCTCGATGACCTTGCGCTCTTTGGCCAACTTCGCTTCGAGCGTCGGCAGAGCCTCGTGACGGCCGTCCTCATCGACCTCGGTGATCATGTACGCGGCGAAGTAGATGACCTTCTCGAGGTCCTTCGGCGCGAGGTCAAGCAGGTAGCCCAGACGGCTCGGCACACCCTTGAAGTACCAGATGTGCGTGACTGGGGCGGCCAGCTCAATGTGGCCCATGCGCTCACGACGCACCTTGGCGCGGGTGACCTCGACACCACAACGCTCACACACGATGCCCTTGAAGCGCACCCGCTTGTACTTACCGCAGTAGCACTCCCAGTCACGGGTGGGCCCGAAGATTTTCTCGCAGAACAAGCCGTCCTTCTCGGGCTTGAGCGTGCGGTAGTTAATCGTCTCGGGCTTCTTCACCTCGCCGTGCGACCAGGTACGAATGTCATCAGCCGTCGCGAGGCCGATTCGCAGTTCATCAAAGAAGTTGACGTCTAGCACTGGCTTGCCATCCTGTCGTTGCTGTGAGTTCGACTACGGGTTGGGGTGGTCGTCAGACCTCTTCGACACTGCTCGGCTCACGCCGCGACAGGTCGATACCAAGTTCCTCGGCAGTACGGAAGACATCCTCATCTGTCTCCTTCATCTCAATCGCCACGCCGTCACGCGAGAGCACCTCGACGTTCAGGCAGAGCGACTGCATCTCCTTGATGAGCACCTTGAAAGACTCAGGGATACCCGGCTCGGGGAAGTTCTCGCCCTTGACGATGGCC
>CAYFKX010000018.1:7864-10592 GCA_964343545.1 uncultured Bifidobacteriaceae bacterium
CTCTTGATGGTGAGCAACTCCTGCAGGGCGTAGGCAGCGCCGTACGCCTCGAGCGCCCACACCTCCATCTCGCCGAAGCGCTGTCCACCGAACTGCGCCTTACCGCCGAGTGGCTGCTGCGTGATCATGGAGTACGGACCCGTGGAACGCGCGTGAATCTTGTCGTCCACCAAGTGCAGCAACTTCAGGATGTAGATGTGTCCAACCGAGACCGGCTCCGGGAACGGCTCGCCGGAACGTCCGTCGAACAAGCGCGCCTTACCCGTGCGGTCCACCGGGCGGAAACCAGCGTCACCTGGCTTGAACGCTTCACGCGGCAGGGTGCTCTCGAGCAGGCCCTGTACTTCCTCCTCGCGGGCGCCGTCGAAGACTGGCGTCGCCAAGTTGGTGCCTGGGGTCGCGCTGGTCGGGATGTTGGCGGCCCACTCCGGACTGCCCGCAATCTCCCAGCCGGAGTGCGCAATCCAGCCAAGGTGGGTCTCCAGGACCTGGCCGACGTTCATACGGCCCGGCACACCGAGCGGGTTCAAGACGACATCCACCGGGGTGCCGTCCTCGAGGAACGGCATGTCCTCCGGCGGCAGAATCTTGGAAATGACTCCCTTGTTTCCGTGACGGCCGGCGAGCTTGTCACCTGACGTGATCTTGCGCTTCTGCGCGATATAGACGCGTACGCGCTCAGTCACACCAGCGGGCAACTCGTCATCCTCGGCGTTGAACACCTTGACGTCGATGACCTTGCCGGACTCTCCGTGCGGAACCTTCAGCGAGGTGTCGCGTACCTCACGCGCCTTCTCACCGAAGATGGCGCGAAGCAGGCGCTCTTCTGGCGTCAGTTCGGTCTCACCCTTCGGCGTCACCTTGCCGACGAGGACGTCACCTGGGACGACATCCGCGCCGATGCGGATGATGCCGCGCTCGTCGAGGTCGGCGAGCACCTCCTCCGACACATTCGGGATGTCGCGAGTGATTTCTTCCATGCCCAGCTTGGTGTCGCGGGCCTCAACCTCGTACTCCTCGATGTGAATCGAGGTGAGCACATCATCTTGGACCAGGCGCTGGTTGAGGATGATGGCGTCCTCGAAGTTGTGGCCCTCCCACGGCATGAACGCGACCAACAGGTTGCGCCCGAGTGCGAGCTCGCCACCGTCGGTGGACGGACCGTCCGCGAGGATGGTGCCAGCAGTCACCCGGTCGCCGACCTTCACCAAGGGCTTCTGGTTGAAGCAAGTGCCTTGGTTGGTGCGACGGAACTTCTCGAGGAAGTATGGGCTGCGACTGCCGTCATCGTTGAGCACGACGATTTCCTGCGCCTCGACCGACTCGACCACGCCGTCTTGCGCATTGACGACCACATCGCCGGCGTCTTTGGCGGCGCGGAACTCCATACCGGTGCCGACGTAGGGAGCCTCGGCCCGCACCAGCGGCACTGCCTGACGCTGCATGTTCGAGCCCATGAGCGCGCGGTTCGCGTCATCGTGCTCCAAGAACGGAATCATCGCGGTGGCAACGGACACCATCTGTCGCGGCGAGACGTCCATGTAGTCCACGTCGTCCGGCAGGATGTAGTCGACTTCGCCGCCACGGCGACGCACGAGCACGCGGTCCTCAGCGAAGCGGTTGTCCGAGCCCAGCGGGGAGTTCGCCTGCGCGATGACGTGCAGGTCCTCTTCGCCAGCAGTCAGATAGTCAATCTGATCAGTGACTTTGCCCTTGACCACCTTGCGGTACGGGGTCTCGACGAACCCGAACGCGTTGATGCGGGCATAGGACGACAACGAGCCGATGAGGCCGATGTTCGGGCCTTCGGGGGTCTCAATCGGGCACATCCGGCCGTAGTGGGACGGGTGGACGTCACGGACCTCGAAGCCGGCCCGCTCACGCGACAAACCACCAGGTCCGAGCGCGGACAAACGGCGCTTGTGGGTCAGACCGGACAGCGGGTTGGTCTGGTCCATGAACTGCGACAACTGGCTGGTTCCGAAGAACTCCTTGATGGCCGCGGTGACCGGCCGGATGTTGATCAAGGTCTGCGGGGTGATGGCCTCGACCTCTTGCGTGGTCATGCGCTCGCGCACGACGCGCTCCATGCGCGACAAGCCAGTACGTAGTTGGTTCTGGATGAGCTCACCAACGGTGCGCAGGCGACGGTTTCCGAAGTGGTCGATGTCGTCGACCTCAACGCGCACAACGCCATTCGGCGCGTACGGGGACTTCGGCGACTCGAACTCGGTCTCGTTCGCGTGCAGACGCACGAGGTAGGTGATGGTGGCCAACACGTCTTCGAGGTCGATGGTGCTCTTGGTGAGCTCGCGGTTCAAGCCGAGCTTCAGGTTCACCTTGTGGCGACCGACCTTGGCCAAGTCGTAGCGCTTGGGGTTGAAGTAGAAGTTGTCGAGCAGCGTGCGCGCAGCCTCAAGGGTCGGCGGTTCACCAGGGCGCAACTTGCGGTAGATGTCCAGCAGCGCCTCGTCCTGGGTCTTCGTCGTGTCCTTGGTCATCGACTCCAAGAACGCGGGGTAGTTGGCGAAGTGCTGTGACATTTCCTCAGTTGTCATGCCCAGCGCGCGCAACAGCACTGACACTGGCTGCTTGCGCTTGCGGTCGACGCGAACGGCAACCAAGTCCTTCTTGTCAATCTCAAACTCCAGCCACGCGCCACGGCTCGGAATCAGCTTGGCGGTGTAGATGTCCTTGTCACTGCCTTTGTCGGTGGAACGCTCGAAGT
>CAYFKX010000019.1:0-10343 GCA_964343545.1 uncultured Bifidobacteriaceae bacterium
GTGCGGTGATGATGACCCCACCAACCGCCCCGAGCAACCTGAGTCGCCGAGGTGAAGACTCGAATCCGGTTCGCAGTTGCCCGGCAAGCAGTCCGTAGCAACTATCGGAGACAAACGCGATTGCCACGAATACGCAGCCCATCGCAAAGAGTTGCCAAGACACTGAGCCTGAGTCGCCGCCCAGGAATCGCGGCATGACCGTGGCGAAAAACACGGCAGTCTTGGGGTTCAGCACGCCGACAGCAAAGCCCTCTTTCACGGTGACCCACGCAGATTTTGCCCCGCCCGCAATTTGCGAGACTGCGGTCTGCGCCCCGCGTGCGCGCCATGCCTGAATTCCCAGGTAGACCAAGTACACCGCCCCCGCGAATTGAACCGAAAGCAGCACCACTTCTGATTGCTGCACAAGTGGCCCGACTCCCGCAGCAGCAACTGCCGCGAGCACCAGCGCGCCAAGGCTGTTGCCTAACACCGTGAGCACGGCTGCCACCTTGCCGAATGCGATCGCTCGTCCAATAGTGAAGAGCACGCTAGGCCCAGGCAACAAGATGATGAGGACCGACGCGGTGAGGAACTCCACGAGCGCCTGCCCACGAGGCACTAGCGACCGACCAGGGCTCGACCGATCACCGATCGCTGGATCTGGTTGGTGCCTTCCAGGATCTGCAGCACCTTGACCTCGCGCATGTAACGCTCAACGGGGAAGTCTTCTGTGTACCCAGCCCCGCCGAGTACCTGGACCGCATCGGTGGTCACCTGCATCGCCATGTCCGTCGCGAACAGTTTGGCCATCGCGGCATCAGCCACGACGGGTAGCCCGGCATCGAGCCGACGAGCCCCCGCGAGGTAAAGCTGCCTGGCTGCGGCGATGCTCGTCGCCATGTCGGCGAGCAGGAAGTGCACGCCCTGGAAATCCCCAATGCGCTGCCCAAAGGCCATCCGTTCGCGGCTGTACTGAGTGGCCACCTCCAGTGCTGCCTGAGCAACACCCACTGCACACGCTGCAATCGCGAGGCGTCCATAGTTCAAGGCGTCCAGGGCGATCTTCATCCCCTGTCCGATCTCACCCAACAGCGCGTCGGCCGGCAGGCGCACCGCATCGAAGTTGACCGTGGCCGTGTGCGAGCCGCGCAAGCCCATTTTTCTTTCCGGCGTGGCCGCCGATACCCCCGGCAGCTCAGCCGGCACCCAGAACGCAGAAATCGCTCCGTCACCGTCGGCACTGGTGCGCGCGATGACCGTGTAGTTGTCTGCGACCCCACCGTGGGTAATCCATGCCTTACTGCCCTGCAACAGCCAGCCATCGCCATCTCGGCTGGCCTTGGTGCTCAATGCTTTCGCATCTGAGCCGGCATGCGCTTCTGACAGGCAGTAAGCGTTCAGCCGCTCCCCTGACAAGGAGTCGCGTAGCCACTTCTGCTTCTGCTCAGGAGTGCCGTACTTTGCCAGTGCATGGGTGCCCAAGGAATGCACACTGGTTCCCATACCAACTGTCAGCCACGCGGCCGATAACTCCTCGATGACCTGCAAATACACCTCTTGGGGCAACCCGCCACCGCCGTACTCCTCAGCATGTGCCAGTGTCAGCAGCCCGCTGCGCCCCAATGTGTGGAACACCTCGCGCGGGAAACGTTCGGCGTGCTCGTACTCAGCAGCCTTCGGCAGTAGTTCTGAGTCCGCGATGTCGCGCACCAACGCCAAGAGCTCAGTGGACTCTTCATCTGGAAGTTCGCGTTGCACTGTTGTGGCCATGATTACAACACCACCAATTCACGAGTTTGGTTGTTGAGGACGATGGCACCGTCGTCACCGCAGACCACGATGTCTTCGATGCGGGCACCGTGCCGATTCGGCAGGTACACGCCAGGTTCGATGCTGAAAGCCATGCCAGGCTCGAGTACCTGACTGTTGCCAGCCACCATGTACGGATGCTCGTGGGTGTCCAGGCCGATGCCATGTCCAACGCGGTGGATGAACCACTGCCCCCAACCGGCATCTGTCAGTGATTGTCTGGCCACGGCGTCAATCTGCTCGCAGGTCACCCCCGGACGAACCGCTGCGGTTGCCGCGGCCTGAGCTGCCTGCAGCGCCGGGTAGTAATCCAGGAAATCGCTCGGCGGCTGACCGATGCAGTACATGCGCGTGCAGTCGCTGGCATAGCCCGCCGGGGTGGTCCCGCCGATGTCGACTACTACAGGCTCTCCGGCGTTGATAACCCGCTCGGAAGCCTCGTGGTGTGGGCTGGCGCCATTCGGGCCAGCGGCGACAATGACGAAGTCCATCTTCTGGTGCCCGGCCGCGATGATCGCATCGGTGATGTCGCGGGCAACCTCATGCTCGGTGCGTCCTGGACGAAGCCACTCAGCCATGGCAGCGTGCACCGCGTCAATGGCACGACCTGCTTGCGCAAGAGCCTGCACTTCGAACTCGGTCTTGATCATGCGCAAGCCCTGGAGCAACTGGCCAGCGGCTCGCTGACGTGTTTGTGGCATTGCGGCTGCGAAGCCAAATACCTTCTCGGCCCACATGTGGTCATCGAGCGCGACTGCGGACACAGCTCCCAAGCGTTGGGCGATCAGACCGTAGGGGTCATCTGTCTCCTGCCAGGTGAGGATCTCCAAGCCCATCTGCCCAACCGGGCTGACCCGTGCGGCGGGTTCCTCGAGAAACGGAGCAACGAGGAAGGGGTCGCCGTGGGCAGGAACGACGAGACAGGTCAAGCGCTCGAGAGGTTTGGCGTCATAGCCGCAGAGGTAGCGCAGGTCCGTGCCTGGGCTCACCATCAACGCGTCGACGCCGGCATCTGCTGCGGCATGCTGCGCGCGCTGCAGCCGGCCCTGCAAGTCGGCCACGGGCAAGTGCTCGGACAAGGGCGCTGGCGACTGGTTCACGAGGGGCAAGCGTAGCCCGCCACAATGGGCGACCATGGCAACCGCCCGCAGGCTTCTTGTGCTGGACTCGGCCACCCTGTACTACCGCGCATTCCATGCTCTGCCGACCACGATGACCGCCCCGGACGGCACCCCAAACAATGCGGTCCGCGGCTTCTTCGACGCCCTGGCGGGTTTGGTCACCCGCCTGCAGCCGACGCACTTAGTGTGCGCATGGGACGCCGACTGGCGACCACAGTTTCGCGTTGACCTGTGGCCGGGGTACAAGACTCATCGGCTTGAGCCAACTGACACTGATGACAGTGCCGACACTGTCGCCGAGCAGGCGCCCGATGACCTGGCACCGCAGGTCGATGTCATCGCCCGTGTGCTCGATGAACTGCGCATCTGTCGCATTGGCGTAGCCGGCTTTGAGGCGGACGACGTCATTGCGACCATCTGCCTTGATGCGAACAAGGCAAAGGACATCCCCGTCGACCCGACAGCAGACATGGCTGTAGGCATGCCTGTAGACATTGTCACCAGCGACCGCGACTTGCTCCAATGTGTGGACGATGCGCGCGGCGTGCGGCTCGTCTCCATCGCGCGCGGACTCAAAAACCTCACCATTTTTGACGAAGCAGCAGTTCGCGACCGCTACGGCATACGCCCGCAGCAGTACGTCGACTTCGCCACGTTGAGAGGTGATCCCAGTGACGGATTGCCGGGAGTTCCAGGGGTTGGCGAGAAAACAGCCGCTGCGCTGATTCGCGACTTTGGCAGTTTGGCTGCCGTGATGCACGCAGCCGCACACGGTGGTAGCCCAGAATCGTCTGACCGCTCTACCCCAGCGTCGATGAAGCCGTCAGTTCGCACGCGCATCCGTGCCGTCTCGGACACGCTGGAACCACTTGCTCGGGTGAGCACTGCGGTGACCGAGGTGCCGCTGCCACCGCAGTGGCAGCGAGCCGCAGTCTTGCCGTCAGCGGCTCCAAGCCAGGCAGCTGACATCTGTGTGGCACACGGCGTGAGCAGGCAACGCACAGCTTTGGCAACTGCCGGCGTCATACCGCACTGACGAAGCCGCAGCGAGGCAGGTAATGCCGCGGTCAGCGGCGCTGTCTGACCCGAACAATCACCCGCAGTGGGGTGCCCGCGAAACCGAATTCCTCGCGCAGTCGCCGCTCCACATAACGACGATAACCCGCCTCTAGGACCCCAGTGGTGAAAAGCACGAACGTGGGCGGGCACACGCCAGTCTGCGTGCCGAACAAAATGCGCGACTGCCGGCCACCACGAACTGGATGTGGATGTGAGGAGACCAAGTCCTTAAGAAACTGGTTCAACCGGTGGGTGGGAACCCGCGTGTTCCAGCCTTCGAATGCGACGTCTAGTGCTGGCACCAGCCGATTGACATGCCACGTGGTCTTTGCGCTGATGTTGATTCGGGGCGCCCATGACACCATGTGCAGGTCACGCTCACGCTCACGCTCGAGGTAGTGCTGCCGCTCTTCGTCCACCAAGTCCCATTTGTTGTACGCAATGACCACGGCCCGACCTGAGTCAAGCGCCATGGTCGCAATGCGTACGTCCTGCTCGGCAAGAGTCACGGAGGCATCGATCACCACGACAGCAATCTCGGACTTTTCCAACGCGCTGTGCGTACGCAGCGAGGCGTACCACTCATGACCACTCGCTTGATCGACTTTGCGACGAATTCCCGCAGTATCCACCAGCACCCATTGCCGACCGGCCATCTCAACGACCTCGTCTACGGGATCGACTGTGGTCCCAGCAACATCGTGAACAACCACCCGAGAATCCCCCGCTAACGCATTCAGCAGGCTGCTCTTGCCGACGTTCGGCCGACCCACCAAAGCGATTCGGCGTGGACCTGCCTCGCGGGACTCATCGCGTCCTTGCTCGGGTAACGCCGCCACGACCGCGTCGAGCATGTCCCCCGAGCCTCGACCGTGAAGCGCTGACACTGGCCAGGGTTGCCCTAAGCCAAGACTCCACAGCGTGGACGACTCAGCTTCGATGCGTTCGTCGTCGACCTTGTTCGCCACCAGGACTACCGGCACCTTGGCCTGACGCAAGACTCGCAGAACGGCGTCGTCCTCATCCACCGCGCCAACTGTCGCGTCGACGACGAACATGACCACGTCGCTCTCGCGCATGGCGCGCTCAGCTTGAGCGGCAACCTGTGCCGCAAGTCCGTGCGCGCCAGTGATGTAGCCGCCGGTGTCCACCAGGACGAATTCGCGGCCAGCCCAGCCGGTTTCGTAGCGCACTCGGTCTCTCGTGACACCTGGCATGTCCTCCACGACGGCCTCACGACGACCGATGATGCGATTGACCAAGGTGGACTTGCCTACATTCGGCCGACCTACAACGGCGACGACCGGTAAAAGCGATCTGGCTTCAGAGACCGAACCATCAGTGAACTGCAGACCCAAACTTTCTAGCAGCTCTTCCTCGGAGAACTGATCATCTGAGGCCATGGCAGAGTCCAGGGCTGGAGCGAGCCGCTCGTCAAATTGCTCATCCGCTACAGAGAAATCAGCATCGCCACCAACATTGCCGTCCCATTCGTCACCCGCACGTGTCTGAGCAGCGCCTTCGGTTTCATCAGGCATAGGACACGTCCAACGAGTCACAGAGCGCAAGAACGCAGATGCGAACAACGTCGTCAATCCCGATATCCGTGGCGTCCACAACCAGTGCATCTGCGGCTTGCTGTGCCGGCGAGGCTTCTCGGGTGGAGTCAACCTGGTCGCGTCGAGCAAGTGACTGTGCCACGTGGCTCGCATCAGCCGTAGCTTCGGGGACTTCCCCATTCTGCGCCGCCCGGCGCTGTGCCCTGGCCGCGAGATCGGCAGTCAGCCACACCTTGAGGTCCGCAGTTGGTAAGACGACCGTGCCAATGTCGCGGCCTTCCATCACACACGCACGGCCATTACTGCGGGCCACCATGGCGTAAGACCGCTGCAGGTCGACCAGTCGCCTGCGCACTTGGGGCACTCGGGCAACACTGGACACTGCAGCGGTTATTTCATCGGACCTGATGTCGCCACTGACATCGCGCGAATCCACCCAAACTCTTGGGGCGGACGGATCCAAACCCATGTCGATGATTGGACTGTCCGCCGCCTCAGCTACGGCGTGCTCGTCATGGATGTCCACTCCGCTGTTGACCATCCACCACGTCATCGCTCGGTAGGCGGCGCCGGTGTCGACGTAGTCACCACCTAGCAGACCAGCCAGAGCTTTCGCGATGGTGGATTTGCCAGACCCGCTAGGGCCGTCGATAGCCACCTGGGGAACTCGAGCTGCTATCGCTTTCAGGGTGGCCGGGGCGATGGACACTGTCATGATGCGGGCAAGGCTAACCAAGACCGGTCACATCGACACGGACGAGTAGAGCTGGCCGACTTCGGTGTTAGACAACGTGCGTAAAGTCCCTGGACGCTGATCCCCAAGACGCACTGGGCCAACCTGGGTGCGAACCAGCCGTTCCACTGGGTAGCCGACGGCATCGAACATTCTGCGCACAATGTGCTTTCTACCCTCGTGGATGACCACCTCAATCATGCTCTTGCCCGGCACTGACTGCAGCAGTCGGTAGTCGTCGACCTTGGCTGGGCCGTCATCTAGGTCAACCCCCACCCGCAACTGTCGGCCCACATCACGACGCACGACACCTGCCACCGTCACGACATAGGTCTTTGCGAGCCCGTGACGTGGATGGCTGATGCGGTTGGCCAAAGTGCCATCATTGGTGAGAAGCAATAACCCCTCGGTGTCCGAATCCAGCCGGCCCACGTGAAACAGTCTTTCTGATCGCTGGGTCAGAAAGTCCCCGACACACGGGCGTCCGAGATCATCGGACATCGTGGTGACGACACCAACCGGTTTGTTCAGCGCCAACACCACGTGCCCGGATGCTGACGCGATGCGTTCGCCATCGACATGGATGACATCCACGTCTGGGTTGACCCGCATTCCCTGCTCACGCACGACCTGTCCGTTCACCGTCACCCGGCGCTGCTCAATCAACTCCTCACAGGCTCGGCGAGATGCCACACCCGCGGCAGCGAGAACCTTCTGCAAACGTATGCCGTCCCCATCGCCGGAGTGAGCAGTTCGGGATTTCATGACGTCATGGAGTCGAACAGGTCGAGCGCGTCATCGATATCCGGTAGCAACGCGGCGATGTCAGGTAGGTCATTGATGTCGCTGATCCCCAAGCGTTCAAGGAACAACTCCGTCGTGGTGTAAAGCGCCGCCTGCGAAATCGGCTCAACGCCTGTCTCCGCTACGAGACCGCGGCCCAGCAGTGTGCGCACGACACCGTCCACATTGACCCCGCGCACGGCGGCAATGCGGGCTCGGGTGATGGGCTGCTTGTACGCGATGATGGCGAGCGTCTCCAGGGCTGCTTGGGACAGTCGTGCCCGCTGACTGTCACTGACCCATCGGGTGACGACCTCTGAGCAGGTATCCCTGGTGTAGAAGCGCCATCCACCCCCGACGTGCCGCAATGCGAAACCTTTGCCTTGGGCGGTGTATTCCTCAGCAAGGCGGTTGAGTTCAGCCTCGACCTCCGCGAGCGGGCTCGCCGTCGCTTCGGCTAGCGCCGTGGCCGGCATGGGCTCATCGGCAATGAGGACCAACGCCTCTAGCGCGGCACCGAGATGAGGGGCACCGAGGCCGACCTCAGAAGATTCATCGACTTCGACATCGTCTGCACTGATAGGCGATGAGCCCTGCTCGGACTGCTGTCCGGCCTCAGCCGTGCCTTCCTCGCGCGGCGGCACAACGTTCATGACAGTTCCCTCTCCTCAGTCTCATCCTCGGCATAAGGCCCCCGCCGCGGTTCCACGTCATCCTCGTCGGCACCGGATGTACCCACATCCATGGCAGTCAGCCCCTGTTCGGCATCGGAGTTCTCGTCCACGTCCCTCTCAGATTCGAGGTCTGCATCGAATTCATTGCTGATGGTGTACTCCTGCGACTGCCCACCAGTCCATCGCACAGTTAAGTCTCCCAGCGGTGTGGCTTGGTCGAATGCAACAGCGGCATCGCGGTACAGCTCCAAGAGCGCCAAAAACCGCGCAACAACCAGAAGTGGTGATTCGCAGTCAGCAACCAAACGTCGGAATGAGATTGTGCGCGCAGCGCGGATTCGCCCGACAATGATTGCGGCCTGCTCACGGACAGACACCTTGGGTACATGCAAGTGGTCCAGACCCACTTGCGGCACCAATCGTGGGCGAAGGGCCAGTGCGGCGATCGCCGCAAACCGCTCAGCGTCAACTCCAAGCACGACATCGGGCAGCACGCTCTGGTAAGCCGGGTCAAGCCCGACAGTGCGAGGTCGCATGATGCCCGTCGCCGACATCATGTCAGCGAAACGGATGGATACGGACTTGAAGGCGCGATACTGAAGAAGCCGCGCGAACAACAAATCCCGCGCTTCGAGCAACGCGAGATCCTCATCATCATCGACCTGGCCCCCGGGGAGCAACCGGGCTGCCTTCAAATCCAAGAGCGTGGCGGCCACCACCACGAAGTAGGTGGCCTCATCCAAGCTCCAGTCCTGGCCGCGGGCGCGGATATAGCCGAGGAAGTCATCGGTCACGCTGTGCAGAGCCATGGCCGTGACATCAAGCTGTTGCTTGGCAATCAAGTTCAGGAGAAGGTCGAACGGACCAGTGAATTCGTCCAGCGTGACCGCGAAGCCGGCGACCCCTCCTGCGGCGGCTTCCTCAGTCACGGCGGTCATGAGGTCACGGTACCGCGTTGCCCGCACAGACCTCGCGAGCATAGGCTTCGGTTCTCGTTCGGCAAGGTGTGGACACCGCCTGCGCGAAGGCTTTTGCGACTCGCACGGGATTGTGACCTCGTGCCGCACGGCAAACGCACAGGTGGGATGCGTCCAGACAACGCGTAGGTGGGAGGTCAAGCCATGGCGAAGAAGCAGCCAGAGGCGAATGGCTCCACCCTGGACCCGGCCGTCGAGCAGTCGCTGAGCGCCGCCTCAAAGAACATTGCAGATGTGCCGACGGCTACACCAACCGCAGGCGTTGATTTCCCCATCCCGCGTCGCAAGACTCAACATGGGCCCGCCCGCATCATTGCGGTGTGCAACCAAAAGGGTGGGGTGGGCAAGACGACCACCACAATCAACCTAGGTGCAGCGCTTGCGGAGTACGGCCGAAAGGTGCTGCTGGTTGACTTTGACCCCCAAGGCGCACTCGGGGTTGGACTCGGCATCAATCCCCATACCCTGGATCAGACGGTGCTTGCAGTCCTGCTCGGTCAGGCGACCATTGCGGACGCCGTCGTGCAGACTGACGTTGATGGCCTTGACCTTCTGCCAAGCAACATTGATCTTTCTGGTGCTGAGATTGCCTTGTCGAACGAAATCTCGCGGGAACACACTTTCGCGCGGGCGCTGCAACCCGCACTTGCCTCATATGACTTCATCCTCATCGATTGTCAGCCCACTCTCGGCTTGCTGACTGTGAACGCGTTGACAGCGGCGCACTCAGTGCTGATCCCTCTGCAGTGCGAGTATTTCGCACTTCGCGGCATTGGACTGTTGACTGACATCATCGCCAAAGTTCGAGGCCGTCTGAACCCCCAGTTGACCATTGAGGGCATCGTGGCAACCATGTACGACGCTCGCACAGTGCACTCTCGGGAAGTCTTGGAGCGGATTCAGCAAGCTTTCGGCGACCGGGTCATGGACACCACGATCGGGCGCGCCATCAAGTTCTCCGAAACCACTGCAGCCGGGCAACCGATTACCGAGTACGCCACTAGTAGCGCTGGCGCCGCGTCATACCGTCGACTTGCCCGCGAACTCATCGCGCGCCAAGGCTGACCACAGCGCCAACGCACGAGGGGTGCGGCCTTCCTTGTCCGTGCCCTAGGTCGGTGTCAGCGAGCGCGAGGATGCGCGCTGGCGTGAATCTCTCGAAGTCGATCCACGGTGACATGGGTGTAAATCTGAGTCGTTGAGACATTCACATGCCCCAACAGTTCTTGAACTGAACGGATGTCCGCCCCCGCTTCCAGCAGATGTGTCGCACAGGAATGGCGCAAAGTATGCGGGCCGACTGGCTGACTCAGACCTGCCCGACGCGCAGCCTGCGCAATGACCGTGAAGCAGGCTTGTCTGCTCAGTGGTCCGCCTCGAGTGCTGAGGAACAGTCGAGAACTACCAGCACCGCGTGCTGCCAGATCTGGTCGACCGCGTACCCGCCAGGCGGACACTGCCTCGAGTGCGGTGCGCCCGATGGGGACCCGTCGTTGCTTGCCGCCCTTGCCGCGCAACACCACGCTTCGGTCGACCTCATCAATGTCGTCAACATCCAGGCCTACGACCTCGCTGATGCGCGCACCAGTGGCGTACAACAGTTCTAGAAGGGCGGCATTTCGCAGATCGGTCGGCGAGGGATCAGG
>CAYFKX010000020.1:0-1385 GCA_964343545.1 uncultured Bifidobacteriaceae bacterium
CCGATGACATGGGTCGCGTGATTGGGCGCATGGGTCGCACCGCGCGCGCGGTGCGCACGGTCATCAACGCGATCAACGGTGGCCAGCCGGTACGCGTCGATTTCATCGGTCCTGACGGCCGCTGACCACTGCATGCGAGTCGCAGTCGGCCGCATCGGCAAGCCCCACGGCATCCGCGGGGAAGTCACGGTCGAACCGCGCACCGACGACCCAGCAGCTCGCTTTGCGGTCGGAGAAGTGCTGCTGACTGACACCGGCACCTTGACGATTGACTCAGTGCGTTTTCACCACAGCACCCCTCTTGTGCTGTTTGTCGGCATTGCCGACCGCACCGCGGCGGAGGCAGTGCGCAACACCGTGCTCTATGTGGACACCGATTCAGCAGCACCCCCGACCGAAGACGACGAGTACTGGGATCACGAACTCGAAGGGATGAGCGTGGTGACCCCGCAGGGGACGCGGTTAGGTGAGGTAAGCGAGGTGTTGCACTTGCCCGCACAGGATGTGCTGGCCGTGCGTACCGACGACGCGCGCGAGGTTCTGGTGCCTTTCGTGCGCGACATTGCCATCTCTGTAGACCGCGAAACTCGCACTGTCGTCGTCGCAGACCCTGGCGGACTTTTCGACGAAAGCCAGTCGGTCTGATGCGCATCGACATCATCACCATCTTCCCCGACTATCTCTCGGCGCTGAAGTTGTCACTTGTCGGTAAGGCGGCCGATGCTGGTGTGGTCGACATCCATGTGCACGACCTGCGTGAGTGGGCTAGTGACCGCCATCGCACGGTTGATGACTCGCCGTACGGCGGCGGTCCGGGCATGGTCATGAAGGCCGATGTGTGGGGCGAGGCCATCGACGCGGTGCTTGCAGATGCGCCAGTGCCGGGACAACGTGCCACTGTCATCGTCCCCGCTCCGACTGGCACCGCATTCGCACATGCTGACGCGCAGCGACTTGCTGACGCGCAGTGGCTGGTGTTCCTGCCCGCGCGTTACGAGGGCATCGATGCACGAGTCGTCGAGCACTACCGCACGCGCAGCGAGGTAGGCGAGGTACTCGAGTTGTCCATCGGCGACTTTGTCCTGGCCGGCGGGGAGGCTGCCGTGCTGGTGATGGTTGAAGCCATCACCCGCCTGGTGCCAGGTGTGCTCGGCAATGAGGACAGCGCCGCCGACGACTCATTTGCGAGCGGCATGGACGGCCTGCTCGCGCCGCCGGTCTACACCCGCCCACCGGTCTGGCGCGGTCTGGAGATTCCCGAGGTGCTGCTCAGCGGAGACCATGCACGCATCGCCGAGTGGAGGCGGGCGCAGAGCGTGGAGCTCACCCGTGAGCGGCGTCCAGACCTGCTGAACTGACGTCAGGGCATCGGTCACGCCAGGAGG
>CAYFKX010000020.1:1485-9907 GCA_964343545.1 uncultured Bifidobacteriaceae bacterium
CAGCCCCCGTGCGCGGGCGCGCAGGGCATCGGTCACGAAGCCAGCATCACATGCGTGCTGTATGACGCGCCGCAGCGCGGCAGTCGGCTCATTCGTTGGCTGCCTCAGCGGCCTGAACGCCCCTATGGCAGACTCCTGCGTCGGCCAGCTTCCAGGTTGCTGCCGCAAGGGTGGCCTGGATCGGAGTTGGTCCACCATCCTGAGCGAAGTTTCGTATTCGCGTGACGGCTTGCGGCGTCCCGCTAGGAGAACCATGAACCGCCTCGATGCCCTCGACATTGCGAGCATCCGTACCGACATCCCCGACTTCCGTGCCGGCGACACCGTGAAGGTGCACGTGCGCGTCGTCGAAGGAAACCGCTCCCGTATCCAGGTTTTCCAGGGTGTTGTGATCCGTCGCCAGGGCGGCGGCGTGCGCGAGACGTTCACCGTGCGCAAGGTGTCTTTCGGCGTTGGAGTTGAGCGGACCTTCCCGGTTCACTCGCCGATCATCGAGAAGACTGAGTTGGTCTCTCGTGGTGACGTGCGTCGCGCCAAGCTGTACTACCTGCGCGACCTGCGTGGCAAGGCGGCGAAGATCCGCGAGCTGCGCGACAACACCACCAAGCCGACGACCGACGCTTCGTGACCCCGGACGACCAGCCGTCGCTGGACCGTCCGGACGGCAGTGAAGAGCCGCCGAGCACATTCGCTGCAATCCGCGAGCTTGTCGTCGTCCTGGTGCTCGCACTGGGACTGTCGGCTGTCCTGCACACGTTCATTGCGCAGTCCAACTACGTGCCCAGCCGGTCGATGATGAACACGCTGCTGGTCAACGACAAGTTGTTGGTCTCGCGCATCACTACCCGGGTCGAAGGTGTGCACCGCGGCGAGGTCGTCGTTTTCGCCGACCCCGGCGGCTGGGTGAACCAGCCAGAACCAGACGGATTCGCAAAAACTTGGCGCGATGTGCTGGTGTTTCTCCATCTGGCCGATGAGCGGCCGCAACTGGTCAAGCGCATCGTCGCGCTCGGTGGGGACAACGTGAAGTGCTGCGACGCGCAAGGACGGATTGCGGTCAACGGTGTCTACATCGACGAGCCCTACATCCGCGGCACCCGCAGCGACCAGATGTCGTTCAAAGTGACAGTACCCAAGGGTCGCGTGTTCGTCATGGGCGACAACCGAAGTGACTCGCGGGACTCACGCTTTCACCTCGAGGAGCACAACGGCGGAGTGCCGGTGGAGGACGTGCTCGGTCGCGTGGTGATGCGTATTTGGCCGCTGAACCGAATCGCGCGCTTGACTATCCCGGACACCTTCGATCGGGTGCCAGCGCCGCGACCAGATCAACTCATTGATGACTCCGACAACACCGTGCGACCGACCGCCGGACCGCAGGACACGTATCTTCCGGAGTGAGTTTGGCCTGAGTCCAGCCATAGGCTCCAGACATGGCTGAGGACGTGTCGCACGACACGGCTCGTGACCTGTCTGCTGGTCTGCCTAGTGCCGCTCCCGATGGCTCGAGGCTTAGTGCATCAGCCACCGTCGGTCCGGCGGCCCCATCCGCACCAGCCACCGCACCGGCCACGGCGTCGGTGGATGTGGAGCGCACGCTCGTCAGCCACGGCGCGCTCATCGCAGGTATCGATGAAGTCGGTCGAGGCGCCCTTGCGGGACCGGTCTGTGTCGGTGTGGTGGTCATTGCGCCGCATGAATCCTCCGACGTCCCACGGGGGCTCACCGACTCCAAACTGCTCTCGGCGACCCAGCGTGAGCACTTCGTCGCGCTCATCGGCGACTGGAGCATCGCGGCCGAGGTGGGGTTCGCATCTGCCGCTGAAGTTGATGCCATCGGCATCGTTGCGGCGATGCGCCGAGCGGCTGAACGCGCATTCGCACGCTTGCCCGCTGTCGCTGGGGCGCTGTTAGACGGTTCCCACAACTGGCTACTACGCCCGCCGGCACAGTTACTTCCCGACCCCAGTGAGTTTTCTGACCCGCACCCCGATCATGACCAACTCGTTCGGCCTGCCCCCGGTGCGCGCACAATGGTGAAAGCCGATGTCTCGTGTGCCAGTGTGGCGGCGGCGAGTGTGTTGGCGAAAGTTCGCCGTGATGCATACATGCGCGCGGCAAGCGATAGGCATCCGCACTACGGGTGGGACAGCAACAAGGGTTACGCAGCACCGGCACACCGCGACGCAATTTTGATCCACGGCACGACCGACGAGCACCGACGCTCATGGGCGTTACTGCCAGCAGCATCTGCCGACTCCTGAGGCCGACGCGCATCTGGCACAGTGCCGCTCGCTCACGCGTGCGACCGCAAGTGAACACCACAACTGGGTGCATTCGGGCTCGCTAGCACGTGGTTGTGTTGCCGAGCCTGCGCTCTTCTGGCTGTGACTTCGTGAGTCCACGCCGTTGCATCGAGCCTGCGCGTCCACAGTCGTGGCGCTGTGCACTGCGACCCCACGGGTTGCGCCGACACAGTGGCACCTATGTCCCGTACTCAGCCGCCAACTCCAGCAGTCAGCATCGCCGCAGGTGTGCAAATGCCGGTGCCGCTTCGTCAGGTGACGATGTCAGAAATGGGCGCAAGGTCGACTGCGCCCGAGCCTGCCCATCGACCCCATCAACCTCGACGACCTCGCGGACTCGGAGCCTGGGGTGAGGACTACGCCTGCGAGTTCGTCGCGCAGTTGGGTATGCACATCGTCGAGCGCAACTGGACGTGCGCTCGTGGCGAGATCGACATCGTGGCGTTACACGCGGATTGTCTAGTCGCCGTTGAAGTGAAGACCCGACGCGATAGCAGCAAGGGCAGTGCCCTTGAAGCGGTGACTCCACGCAAACTGCAATCACTACGCCGACTCATCGGGATGTGGCTCGAGCAGGACCAGCGACTTCTGTCGTTTCGTTCCATTCGCATCGACGTCGTCGCCATTACCCGCCCGTTACACGGTTCGACGACGGTCAACTATGTCCGAGGTGCGCAGTGACTGCGCGCACCTCGGGCGTGGTGGTCCTAGGCGTGGAAGGTCATGTCATCGACGTCGAGGTGCACATCTCGCACGGCATGGTCGGCACGACCATCGTCGGTCTACCAGACACCGCCGTCGGAGAGTCGCGTGATCGGGCTCGGGCTGCGATTCAGAACAGTGGCTGCAGTTGGCCGGAGCGCAAGATCACTATCGGACTTTCGCCGGCCTCTTTGCACAAACGTGGACCAATGCTCGACCTCGCAATCGCGGTGTCGGTGCTCGCTGCTGACGGGCAGGTTCCTGCGGACCGAATCGCCGGTCTGGTGTGTGTCGGAGAGCTCGCACTGAACGGCAGGGTGCAGCCGATGACCGGCACTGTCGTTGCGGCTTTGGGCGCGATGCGCGCTGGTCGACGTCACCTCATCGTGCCGTCTGCCAATGTGGCTGAAGCTCATTTGGTGCCTGAACTTGAAGTACGCGGGGTGAGTTGCCTCGCTGAACTGGTGGCGTGGCTGCGAGACCAACCATGGGAACCAGACGTGCAGGCTGCAGCCAGTAGCAGCGGCGCGGTTGTGGCCGAGTTGATTCCTGGCATAGAGCCCGCTTTGGACCTCGTCGATGTGCGCGGACAGTCAGTGGCCCGTAAAGCGCTGGAAATCGCCGCTGCTGGCGGGCACCACCTCGCGATGCTCGGCCCGCCGGGAGTGGGCAAGACGCTGCTGGCGGAGCGTTTGCCAGGGTTGCTTCCAGAACTTGACCGCTCTGCCGCGCTCGAGGTAACGGCCATTCACTCGGTGGCGGGTCGACTGCCAGCAAATGCCGGGCTTGTGACCCGCGCTCCTTTTGAAGCACCGCACCACACCGCGACATTTGTGGCGATGGTTGGCGGCGGCGCCGCTGTTCCACGCGTTGGTCTGGCCAGCCTCGCGCACCGTGGCGTGTTATTTCTCGATGAGGCACCGGAGTTCTCTACTCGTGTACTCGATGCCCTGCGCCAGCCGCTGGAGTCCGGTGCGGTCGCCATCGCCCGGGCTGGCTATTCGCTGAAGTTCCCCGCTCGCTTTCAACTCGTACTGGCGGCCAACCCGTGCCCGTGCGGAAATGCGGCCAGCACCACGCAGGCATGTCGCTGCACGCCGGTGCAGCGCACACGCTATTTGCAGCGCCTCAGCGGTCCACTCATGGATCGAGTTGACCTACGCGTCATTCTCGAGCGCCCGACTCGCGCGGAGTTGCTCACAGATGAGCCCGAGTCAACGAGCGAGGTGGCGGCTCGAGTGTTGCGTGCCCGCGCTGCAGCGGCCCGACGGCTGGCCGACACTCCGTGGCGGGTGACATGTGACGTACCCGCATCTGCTTTGCGCACACGTTGGCCGTTGCCGTCGAGTGCATCCGCAGTGCTGTCGCAGGCACTGGACTCTGGGGTGCTCTCGGCGCGAGGTGCGGACCGTGTGGTGCGGCTCGCCTGGACCATCGCGGACTTGAACGAACGTCCGACCCCGGAGGCCAGTGATGTCATCACCGCATTGCACATGCGTGACGCCGCAGGGGAGTGGGCGGCATGACCTTGGAATACGGACTAGCGACATCAACGTGGAATGACGAACGTTGGGCACGGGCCGCGTTGTCATGGCTCTGCGAGCCAGGCTCGCGTCTGGCACAGGAACTAGCAACCACGCCAGCGGTTGAACTCCTCGCCCGTGAGCTACGACCGGACTCGCCGTTGGCGATACGCGATCGCGACGAGATACAACGGCAGTTGATGAGTCTGAAGCAGCCAGCAGGCGTGGTCATCCCCGGGGACTCCGGCTGGCCCACTCAGCTTGATGACTTGCCGTCCCCGCCCATTGCCTTGTGGTGGCGCGGTTTCGGTTCTTTGCGTGACATGTGCGCACGGTCCATCGCTGTCGTCGGAGCGAGGCAGGCGACACAGTACGGCGAGCGCACTGCCCTGCGGATGGGTGCGGAATTGGCGGGCAGCGGGTGGACAGTGGTGTCCGGCGGAGCGTTCGGCATCGATGCGGCGGCACACCGTGGCGCGCTGACTGAGGCGCCGGTTGTGTGTGTCCTGGCATCAGGCATCGATGTCGCTTATCCGGCTGCGCACGCTGACCTTTTGGAGCGCATCGCGCTTGACGGTGTCATCGTCAGTGAGTCGGCGCTAGGCGAGCCCGCACGTCGTTATCGCTTTCTGCAACGCAATCGAGTCATCGCAGCATTGGCGCGCGGCACGGTCGTGGTGGAGGCGGCTTACCGTTCGGGGTCGTTGGGCACTGCCCGCCGAGCACTTGAGTTGGGGCGCATCGTGATGGGGGTGCCTGGGCCAGTCACGTCGTCAGCGAGTTTGGGAGTCTTGGAGTTGCTGCGCACCGACCCGGCAACTCACCTCGTCACCTGCTCGGCGGATGTGATGGAACTGTGTGCCCTGGTCGGCGAGCAACTCATCGGACCGCGTGACGGGCCGCGTGATGCCCGCGATGGTGTGTCCGAGCTGGCTCAGCGGGTGCTCGACCACTTAGTCGACAAGCCACTGTCGGCGGCGAAGGCGGCGGCACTTGCTCAATGCCCCCAGTTGGCTGCGATCGACGCGCTGACTGAGCTCGCAGTGGCGGGGTTAGCTGTCTTCGACGGCCTCTGGAAAGTCACCAGTGCGGGTCGTGCACCCGCCCCGAGGTAAAACGCCTGCACATCTGCGATATCTGAGTTCGACTGGCCGGACGCAGCGCTGCCGTCACGGCGTTCCGCCTACCCATGCGGGGTATTCCATGGCACGGTGTGGGAGTGGGTTCGCAGCAGGAAGCACTGTCGTCGCCCTGGCAGGCGGCACTAAGTGAGTTCGTGCTGCATCTGCGCGAGGACCGGGGGCGCAGCGAGCACACCATCCGCGCATATGAATCTGACCTCGCATCCGTGGCGCTGTTCGCGCATGGCGTCGGCGTAGATCATCCCCGAGCGACGACGTTGGACGTCCTGCGTGCCTGGCTCATGGACATGGTGCAGCGTGACCTTGCCCGCAGCAGCATCGCGCGCAAAGTGGCAAGCCTGCGCACGTTCAGCCAATGGGCTTTCAAGGTTGGGTTATTCACCACGGACGTGGCCGCCCGGCTGGCCGCTCCGAAGGTTGCGAGCAACTTGCCGGTGGTGCTGTCGCAGACACAAGCTCAGGAACTGATGGAGACCGTTGCGGTCGTCGCAGATGACCGTTCCCCAGTGGCGCTGCGCGATGTCGCCATCGTGGAGTTGCTGTACTCCACTGGGATGCGCATCGGTGAACTCACCGGGCTGGACCTCACTGATGTCAACGCTGCTCGACGCACGGTTCGCGTTCTCGGCAAGGGGTCTAAGGAGCGGGTGGTCCCATTCGGGGTGCCGGCCGAGCAGGCTCTGGCGCAGTGGCTGGACGAAGGACGACCCGCGCTCGCGGTCAGCACCAGTGGGCCAGCGCTGTTCCTGGGCGCTCGTGGCGCGCGAGTGGATGCTCGGGTCGTACGCGCGATGCTGTCGCGGCTGCAGCGGCTGGTCGCTGACATGCCGGAGTTCTCCCCGCATGCGTTGCGCCATTCGGCGGCGACGCACTTGCTTGAAGGCGGTGCGGACCTGCGCGTCGTGCAGGAGTTCCTTGGCCACGCGAGTTTGAACACCACGCAGGTGTACACGCATGTCTCAGTGGAGAGACTGCGCGCGGTCTACGAGCAGGCGCACCCACGTGCGTGAGCAAGTACCGTCTTGGCCGCGTGACTCCGAGCACGTCGGTGCCGAACTCGCCGAGCTTTGGTCGAGATGGACTGCCGAGCGCGACACGCAGACTCGCAACCGACTGCTCGTCCACTACTCGCCGTTGGTGCGTTTTGTGGTGCTGCGCCTCGCCGCAGGTCTGCCAGCCCACGTTGAGTTCGCAGACTTGATCTCCACAGGGGTGTTTGGACTCATCGACGCGCTTGAGAAATACCAACCCGAGCGCGGAGTGCCCTTCGAGGCCTACGCAATGACTCGGATACGTGGCGCAGTGCTCGATGACTTGCGCGCTCAAGACTGGTTGCCACGCGCGACTCGTGAGCGTCAGCGCGATATTGACCGTGCTGGACAGCGCCTGCACGGCGAACTCGGCCGGACACCGACGACCGCCGAGCTCGCTGAAGCAACTGGCTTGACCGAGTTGCAGGTTGTCGATGCGCAGCGGCAGCAGTGGTTCTCGGTGGTGGAGTCACTCGACGAGGTGGTGCGCGGGGAGGATGACCAGACCACTCGCACTGAATCCCTCGCCGATGTCACGGCGCCAGACCCGCAAGGGTGGCTGGCTCATCGCGAGTCACATCGGGCGCTACTGGCTGCCGTCGACCGGCTTCCCGAGCGCGAGGCTCGCATCATTCGCCTGTATTACGGCGACACACTGAGCTTGCGCGAGATTGGGGAAGCACTCGGCGTCACCGAGTCACGTGCTTCGCAGTTGCGCTCGCGCGCGATTGCGACTTTGCGCGAAACGCTCGCCGCGAACGGGCGTCGCGCCGCGTAGGCCCGGCGACACCGACGAAAACCTCACTGGTGTGCAGTGCCTTGGCGCTGTTTGATCCAGCTACCACGGAAGCAGCCGCGGCCAGATGTGCAGAGCGAGGAACGGGTTGCGGTATCCGTACTCGTCTTTTGCGCCGATGTGCACACATGGCATCGGGCAGTGCCCACCCTCTGACACGGTGGCAATCGCGTCACCTGCGTTCACGATGTCACCGACTGTCACGACGGCCTGCACCGGTTGGTAGGTGCTGATCAGACCGCCGTCATGGGCGATGCTCACAATCGGCACGCCGGCGATGTCACCGACGAACCGCACGACTCCCGGCAGTGGCGAGACAACGTCAGTGCCGACATCGGCGGCGACGTCCACCCCGCGATGGCCGGCCAGCCAGGGGTGCGCCGGCGGGTCGAATATGCGAACAATCTCGCCAGGCAGCGGACGAATGGCCTGACCTGCGAGTGTGCCGACAGGCCTTGAGTTCAGGCTGGCCTGACCTGCGAGTGTGCCGACAGGCCTTGAGTTCAGGCTGGCCTGACCTGCGAGTGTGCCGACAGGCCTTGAGTTCAGACTGACCAGGCCTGAGTTAAGGCGCACCTGCCGTGCGCCGTGGCTGACCCGTCCTGCCACGAGCGCGCGCTCCCCATCAGTGCTGCGCCCAGGCGACTGGGCGATCGCCGGCACTTCGACACCACACCCACCTGCCGCCCAACCAGCCAGGGCGAGCAAGACCCAACTGCCGAAGACAAGCCGCCGACGTGTTCCGACAGTGGTTGAGCGGGTCGAATTCTGAGGCAGGGGAGGTTGAGTCACTGTGCGAGCGTGCCCCTCGCCGACAAGTCAGCGCTGCGACCACGACCGGCCCTGTGGGCAGCCCCAATCGCCTGGCGACCAAGGAAATCACCCGCCCGGGGGCGCGAAACCGCCCACGGATAGACTCCCC
>CAYFKX010000021.1:0-9720 GCA_964343545.1 uncultured Bifidobacteriaceae bacterium
GGGTCGTGGGTTCAAATCCCGCCAGCCCGACACTGTGTGTCCTGCACTGACCCCTCAGACCTGACTAACCGCACGGGAGCCGAGCTGATGTCGCAGCCTCATGCCGGCCTAGATTTTCGGCCAGCACTCGCGGGGTTGCGGGCGGTCGCTGTTTTGGCTGTCGTCGGCTATCACCTTGGTATTCCAGGGCTCCGCGGCGGCTTTCTCGGAGTTGACATCTTCTTCGTGTTATCCGGGTACCTCATTACCAGCCTGTTGCTCGCTGAGCACACCGGATCTGGACGCATTCGGTTGAGCAGGTTCTATATCCGACGCGCCCGTCGACTGCTGCCCGCCGTGGTCCTGGTGCTCGCCGCGGTGTTGGCCGTGGGTAAGTCGTATGACGCGGTCACGCAGATGGCATGGCGACAGGACTCATTGGCCACGTTGCTCTATGTCGCGAACTGGCATTTCATCAACGCGGATGCGTCGTACTTCAGCGAGTTCAGCGACCCTTCCCCCTTGAGGCACATGTGGTCACTAGCGATTGAGGAACAGTTCTATCTGGTGTGGCCACCATTGCTCATTGCGATACTCGCGCTGCTGTCCAAGCGGTCCCAGCGCGCCAAGCATCGGCGAGCACAACTGCTGACTCTGGCGAGTGTGATTGCCGTGGCTTCAGCGGTCGTGATGGGACTGTTGTTCAGCGCTGATCCTTCGCGCTCGTATTACGGCACCGACTCACGAGTTCACCAGTTATTGGTCGGGGTGTGTGCGGCTGTGTACCTACAGCGAATGGATTCCGCGCATGGGGGACGACACCGGCGATTACGTCAACGCAAGCCGCGATTGGTTGCTTGGTTGCTCGGTAGTTGCAGCATCGGGTTGTTGGTTGCGTTGATACGCATGTCAGGGGAGAGCCCGGTGTACTACCGGGGAGGTGCCTTTGCTGTTGGCTTACTCACCGTCGGTCTCATCGTGGGGTTGGAGAGACGGCGCGAGGCGACACCTTCGTCATCGCCTGTGTACCGACTTCTGAGTAACAAAGCCATGGTGTGGATCGGCGCTGTTTCCTACAGCCTGTACCTCTGGCACTGGCCGATCACCGTGTGGCTGTACGAGGGATTTGCAGGTCTGACTGGTGCCCGACTCGCGGCTGTCAAGTTCCTTCTGTCGATGGCGGCAGCAACTGTCAGTTACTACTTGATAGAGCAGCCCTTCCGCCGCGGTGCAGTCCTCAATCGCTTCTTTGCCCGGGGCTGGTCACTGCTCACTGTGCCGGTGTGTGTGGCGCTTATCGCAGTTGGTTTGGTGCGTGCGACACAACCCTCGTCGGCGCAGGCCTGGGCCACGGATGTGCAGCCCGGTGTCTTCCGAGTGCTGGGCAATCAAGACCCGCAAGCGCCCACGTTGGCGGTGGTGGGGGATTCGATTGCTAAGAGCCTGGTCAGCGCTTTGGGTGAAGAGGCCGGTCGACGCGGGTACCGACTGGTGGCCGGCGCATGGTCAGGCTGCGGATTTGCTGTCGGCTTTCAGACCTCACCACAAGGTGATCCCTACCCGTTCTCAGACGCTTGCCGTCGCGCAGTCCCGACTCGGTATGCAGCGTTGGTTCGTGACTATGACCCCGATGTGGTCTGGGCGCACTCGGTTCGGGAGGTTCAGTGGCAGCGCACACCTGCCGGACGTTTGCTCGCGCCGATGACCGTTGAACATGATGAGCAACTGCGTCGAGGCTACGCACAGGCGGCGCGCGCCCTGACGTCCAACGGGGCGACACTGTTGTTAGCTCCGCTGACGTTGCGCGGTCCACGGCACAAGGGTTCATGCCGCGGTCAAGTTCAACCAGACAGCCGTTGCGGTGCCGACACCGGAGCGGACGGCATCTACAACCACGTCAACGCGCTCATCGAGCAGTTCGCTTCATCCGCACCGGACACTGTGACCCTGGTCGGTACCTCCCCGATCATTTGCCCTGCGGGACCGCCGTGTCCAGACTTCCCACCAGACGGCCGGGAGTTATATCTACGCTGGGATGGGTCGCACTTCACGGACAAAGGCGCCGCCTACGTCGCGCCATTGCTGCTGGACGCCATTGAGCAGGCGACTGCCAATCGGCTCAAGGGCACCCGCTAGCGGCCGCGAGGCTCGCTAAGCAGGTGACTTCACACCGGGACCACGTCCCGACTTAGGGTCAGACCCGTGGCAAGGGCTACACTTTCCACTCACTCCCGAGAGAGATTGGATCGACATGTCCCGTGCCATGAAGACTGCCGCGGTTAGCGCAGTGGCTGTTGTCGCCCTGCTGGCGACCGGCTGCGCCCCGAAAGCCGACAGCAAGGCCAGCGCCTCGCCGAGCACCACTACCGCGGCCATTGACGCTGCACTGCTGAAGCCGACACTGGCGCAGTGGATGCGGTACAGCGGAACACTGCAGTACCTGAAGGACACCAACAGCACCCTGAAGGCCATGCAGACCACCGCAGCCATCAAAATCACTGACAGCAAGGCGCTCGCAGCTTTCGTCACTCAGATGAAGGCCTCGGGTACGGCTTCAGTCATCATCGGTAAGAGCATGTCGACTGTCACCTCGCCGGACGCAAAGTTCACCGCATCGACCTCGGCGCTCGGAAGCAGCCTGACTGCACTGGGCAAGACGGCTCGCAGCCTGGATGCAGTGAAGATGGCGACCAATGGCGCTGAGGCAGCGACGACGGTTAAGACTTTGATCACGCAGCTCGCTGACGCGGTCACAAAGACCAAGGCGGTCGCGAACTACGCAGCCGCCCACGCCGGAGACGCTGTCACTTTCTGATCCACGAGCACACCGCGCGTACATGAAGGCGCAAGCCCTGACAGTGCCCAACGCACTCTCGGGCTTGCGCCTTCTGCTCGTTCCCGTCATCGGTTGGCTTATCGCCCGCGGCGGGAACGACGAGGTGGCGATCGGCTTACTGGCCATTGCCGGATTCTCGGACTGGCTCGATGGCTTCTTGGCCCGTCGTTGGAATCAGGTCAGTCGGCTTGGTGTCCTGCTAGATCCGTTGGCCGACCGATTAGCAATCGCTGTCTTCGTGGTCGCGCTCGCCGCCCGAGGGGTGGTGCCGTGGGCTGCTGTGGTGTTGATTGTGGTCCGTGACGTGTGGCTGGCCACCACCATCCCTGCCCTTCGGGCTCGGGGACAGTGGGCGCTGCCGGTGACATTCATCGGCAAGTGCGCAACATTCGGGCTTCTCACCTCATTTCCGGCAACCTTCCTCACCGCCACGGTTCTGCCATCGTTTCGGCTGGTTTCTGCCGGCCTGCTGTGGATCAGCATCGCTGTGTATTGGTGGGCGGGCGTGGGGTATATCCAGCAAGTGAATCGCTTGCGGCGTGAGGTGGCACGGTGAGTATCCGCCACAGCACCGACCTCTTGGACCAACTCACCCAGCAGGCATACGCCACGGAGTACCCGCAACGCCAGCAGCAGGCTGTCATCAATCGACGTTGGTGGGGATCTTCGATCATCGTGTCGGCGGTCATCACCCTGGTGATCACTGCAGGGCTGTCGTCGACTCGTCTGCTGGCACCACAACGTCAACAGCAGCGTGGTGAGCTGGTGGCACGACTCACACAGGTGCGTGAAGTGACCGAGGCTCTGGCATCGCAGAACACTCGACTGCGTCGCGAAATCAGCGACCTGAGCGTCGCGGGACTATCAGACAGTGCCCGAGGTCGCACATTGCTGCTACGTCTGCGCACATCGCTTGAGGCGGCTGGCGGCACAGCACTGAGTGGCGCAGGGTTGTGCGTCACGTTGACCGATCCGACCCGAGACGATGCTCGCACGCTGTCCGACCGTGACTTACAAGCACTGGTCAACCACATGTGGCGTAGCGGTGCGCGAGCTGTCGCCATCAACAACATCCGATTGACTTCGCACAGTGCAATCAGGACCGCGGGGGAGGCGATTTTGGTGTCTTACCGCGCTTTGGACTGGCCGTACCGAGTGTGTGGTCTTGATGCACCTGCTCCCAACCCAGCGCTATCCACCGCCACGGCGGCTGTGCTCTTGCGCGCATTCCGCGTGGACCATGGCGTAGAGTCCAAATCTGTGCGTTCTGCAGTCACGGTGCCTGCGGCACGCCTAAGCGAGTGAGGCGTTTCGATGATTCCAATTCTGGGCTTGCTCTTGGGAGTGCTCGCGGGCGTTCTGATCAAGCCCGATGTGCCGTTGTGGCTTCAGCCCTACCTTCCGATTGCCGTGGTCGCGGCGCTCGACGCGGTGCTCGGTGCGCTGCGCGCTCTCTTCGACGGGGTCTTCAACGACCGGGTCTTCGTCATCTCGTTTGCGTCGAATGTCACCATTGCCGGCCTGCTGGTCTTTCTCGGTGACAGTCTCGGAGTCGGCTCGCAAATCTCGACAGGCATCGTGATTATTTTGACCCTGCGCATTTTTTCCAATGTCGCAGCCATCCGCCGTCATTTCTTTAAAGCATGATTTCCCCACGGCGACGCCTGCTACGCATCCGATGGCGGCTGGTGTGGCGACCGGCTGCCACCAAACGGCAACTCGTCGCGGCTTGTGTGGCCATGGCTTTGGGCTTCGGCTCTGTCGCCGCCTGGCGGGCTTCGCACAGTGACGAAGCACTGAGTAATGCCCGCCCCGATCAGTTGCTGGGGCTGTTGGATTCACTGAATTCGAGGCAAGAGCGGCTGCAGGCCGAGCAGCGGGAGTTGGCATTGACCAAGCAGCGCTTGCAATCAGGTTCGAATGCGGCCGCTATCACCGAAGCCAAGGCGCGCCTCGTCGCACTAGAGGTGCTGAGCGGCACCAGGTCGGCAGTGGGACCAGGACTGACCATGGTGGTCTCCGACCCAGACCAGATCATTCCGGCATCGTTGATTCTTGATGCGGTGCAAGAGTTGCGCGATGCAGGTGCCGAGGCAATTCAGATCGGTCGGATCAGAGTGGTCGCGCAGACGTGGTTCGCAGATCGCCCGGCCGGGGGAGTCCTGGTATCCGGCTCGGCACTACTGCCTCCCTACACGGTGTCTGCGATCGGAGACCCAGCCACGATGCGTACCGCCTTGGGAATCCCCGGCGGTGTGAAAGATGCCATCACAGCCGCAGGCGGCTCCGTGCGAGTCAATATCGGGCGCAAGGTCGTCATCAGCGCGGTCGTGGCGCAGTAGCCCAGGTCGGCGCCAACATCGCACTCAGGCTCTACGCTTGAGCCATCTTGAGAGGAGCATCATGAGCCACATCCCAGAAGAACTGCGCTACACCAGCGAGCATGAGTGGGTGAGCGAGATGGGTGCAGGCGTGGTCCGAGTCGGAATCACCGACCACGCGCAGGACGCACTTGGCGACATCGTCTTCCTCACCCTGCCCGCCGTCGGCGCGAGCGTGGCTACTGGTCAGGCGTGTGGAGAGGTGGAGTCCACCAAGAGTGTCAGTGACATCTATGCACCGGTCGCCGGTGTGGTCACTGCCCGCAATGAGGCGGCTGAGACCGCACCAGAATCGTTGAACGCCGACCCCTACGGCGCTGGGTGGCTTTTCGAGGTGCAGGTGACTAGTCCAGAGTCCCTGGCCGATCTGCTCGACGCCGACGCCTATCGAGGCCTGCTCGGCCAGTAGCCGCCTGCCCGTGGGTTCCCTCGACCTCAACCGTAGGTCTAGAGTCGTCCGTGGAGGTGGCTCACAGTGCAACAGTGCGGCGCGTGCGGCGGCGACATCAGCGAGGGCTCTCGGTTCTGCGCTGACTGCGGGGCTGCTCAAGGAGACCAGTCGCTGACCTCCACCATTCCGGTAGTGATCGCTGCTGCCGAGGTGCAGCCACCCAACGCTGACGTCCACGCCGACTTACCTGCTGGGGTGAGCGCGTTGGTGATTGAGCGCGGTCCCGATGCGGGGACCCGATTCCTCTTGACTTCCCACAACGGCGCGGCCGTGTCCATTGGTCGTGACGCGAACAGCGACATCTTCCTCGACGACGTCACGGTTTCGCGGCGACACGCGACCGCGTCCTTTGACGGGTCGGCATGGCACATCCACGATGTTGGCAGCCTCAACGGCACCTATGTGAACGGTCAGCGGTGTGTTGAACAGCAACTGCGTGCCGGGGACCTCGTCACGATCGGCAAGTTTCGATTCGCCGTAGTCACAGGGGAGAACCTGTGAGGGCCGCGGCCGCAGATGGCCTTTTGAGCATCGGCGAAGTCCTGGAAATTCTGCAAGGGGACTTTCCAGACGTGTCGGTGTCCAAGATCAGATTTCTGGAGGCCGAAGACCTCATCACGCCAGTGAGAACGGCAAGTGGCTACCGAAAGTTCTCACACGCGGACGTGGATCGCTTGCGTTATGTCCTGCAGGCCCAACGGGACCGCTACCTACCACTGAAGGTGATTCGCACTGAGCTCGATGCGATGGACCGAGGTCTAGCGCCAGCCACCGGCGATGAAACGGTACTGCGAGTGCCCCGCGCTTACATGGCTGCAGTAGACGAAAGTGAGCCGCTGGGTGCTCATCAGTTGCAGTTGACTCGTGAGGAACTGTGCCGCGAAAGTGGCATCAGCGACGAATTGCTGCAGCGCATTGAGCAGTATGACCTGGTCCAGCCGAATGACCGTGGCTTCTATGACGTCTATGCCTTGCGCATTTGCTCGAGCGCGCATGAGTTGACCGAGTACGGGATTGAACCTCGCCACCTGCGAAGTTTCAAAGTTGCCGCTGACCGAGAAATTGGGCTCATAGGTGCCGTCGTGACGCCGTACTTGCGCCGGCGCACCCCAGGCAGCGCCAGTCACGGTCACGACCTCGCCCGTGAGCTGACCTCGGTGGTACTGACATTGCACTCCAGCCTGGTCCATCGCGGTCTTGCCGAGCACCTAGACCACTGAAAGCACGTCAGCAGCGGGGCGAGCAGGGGCCCTCAGCAGACCGATGGTGAGGCTTCCGACGGCGGTTGGGCCCGTGACTGCGTACGCTCAGACCATGCGTGATGTGGAAGTCCTCGGTGTACGTCTGCAACTGCCGAGCAATGCACCTGTGGTGCTGCTTCGCGACCCGAGCAGCCACGAGGTCTTACCGCTGTGGGTCGGTTCGGCTGAGGCTGCCGCCATCGCATTTGGTCTGCAGGGCATCCACCCTGATCGACCCTTAACTCATGACCTCATGCTGAGCCTCATCCGCACCGGCTCAGATGTTCGCGAGCTAGTCATCACCGAACTTCGCGACAGCGTCTTCCTCGCCGTTTTGGTACTCGCCGATGGCACCGAGGTGGACTGCCGACCATCCGATGGGATCGCAGTAGCCGTGCGCTGCCAGGCACCCGTGCGGGTCGCCGAGGAGGTGTGGGCAGAGGCGGCGATGAGTGCCGCAGATGAAGATGAGGTCAGCGAAGAGGTCGACGTGGAGCAGTTTCGAGCCTTCCTGGACACGGTATCCCCGGAGGACTTCGACAACCCCGGATCTGGCACAACTCCAAGCCCTAGCGGTGAGCCGTCCTAACCGACGAGAGAGTGAACCTCAACCTGAAGTTGAGGCCGCGTGTCGGGTAGACGCTGCGACCTCTGAGCGTGTCCAGGGCGTACCCTTGGTCAACGCGTCGCACAGACCTGAGTTGTTGCACTCTTTCCCACAGCCTCGGAGGACCGCATGAACCGCACACCCCAGACTGAGTCTGCTGTGCAGGGCACGTTGTTCGAATCCGTGGGGTCAGCCTTAGACAGCGTCGAGGGCTACCGCAGCCCGGTCGCCTGTGCAGTCGCCGGGATTACGTATCGGCAACTCGACTACTGGGCGCGCACGGCGCTAGTGGAGCCGACCGTGCGCGATGTATCCGGTTCGGGAAACCAACGTCTGTATTCCTTCCGCGACATGCTGCTGCTCAAGGTGGTCAAGCGGCTACTCGACGCCGGCGTCTCGCTTCAGAATATTCGGGCGGCAGTTGGTTACCTTCGGGAGCGTTCGGCTGAGACTTTGACGGATATCACCTTGATGAGTGACGGCGTCAGTGTCTATGAGTGCACGAGCGACTCGCAGGTGGTTGACCTGGTCCAGCAGGGGCAAGGGGTGTTCGGCATCGCAGTCGGGCAGGTCTGGCGGGAATTGGCGGGCTCGCTGAGCGAACTACCGATGAGCGATGCCATCGTCACGGCCGAGTCCATCGCATCCGCAACGGCTGGGACGGATATGCCCGATGAACTAGCTGCACGCCGGGCCCGACGTATCTCCTGAGCGGGCTGGCTAAGCCTTCGGCTACTAACCTTCGGGGCATGGCTTTCGAGGACTCTTTCGCGCGTCGTCACATTGGGCCCGGACCTGCTGATGTGGCAGTCATGCTGGACTTCATCGGCGTCGCCAGCGCAGATGAATTGCTCGAGCAGACCGTGCCCGAAGTCATTCGACTGCGCGAGCCCTTGGACTTGCCATCACCAGCAGCTGAGCATGAGGCGCTCCATGAGTTGCAGCAGATTGCCAACTTGAACAAGAGCGCAGTGGACATGATTGGTCTGGGCTACCACCCGACAATCACACCACCAGTGATTGCCCGCAACATTCTGGAGAATCCTTCCTGGTACACGGCCTATACGCCGTATCAACCCGAGATTTCGCAAGGCCGGCTGACCGCGCTCTTGAACTTTCAGACGATGGTCGAGGACCTGACTGGCTTGCCCATTGCTGGTGCCAGCCTGCTCGATGAGCCCACAGCAGCGGCCGAAGCCATGACCTTGAGCCGAAGGGCAGCGACGGGGGACAGCAGCCTTTACCTCGTTGACGAGAACATCCACCCGCAGACGCTTGCGGTCATGCAGGTACGGGCCACGCCGCTGGGCATTCAACTTCATCCCATTGCTCTTGGGGACGTGGCCACATTCGCCGACGACTACTTCGGCATTCTCGTGTCCTATCCAGGCTCGGACGGTGTGGTAGTCGATATCGCGCCGATTGCGACAGTGGCTCACGAACGTGGTGCTGTCGTCACGGTCACCACGGATCTTCTGGCGTTGTGCCTGCTCGCCGCCCCAGGTGCCCGCGGCGCAGACATCGTGGTGGGCTCCGCACAGCGCTTCGGTGTTCCGATGGGGTTCGGCGGCCCGCACGCTGGCTTCATGAGTGTTCGAACAGGCCTGGAGCGCTCCATGCCCGGCCGGCTCGTTGGGGTCAGCATTGATGTGACGGGAGCCCCTGCCCTTCGTTTGGCATTGCAGACTCGCGAACAACACATCCGCCGCGAGAAAGCCACGAGCAACATCTGCACCGCGCAAGTTCTCTTGGCAGTCATTGCAGGAATGTATGCCTGTTGGCACGGGCCTGCGGGTCTGCGGGCAATCGCCACACGGGTGCACTCACACGCTGCCGGCTTGGCCGCACAACTTCAAGCCTGCGGGGTCGAGGTGCGCTCGCTGGAAGTGTTCGACACCGTGACTGCGCGCGTACCCGCTGCTGCTGGGACGGTGGTGGCCGCCTGCAATGCCGCCGGCATCAACATCCGGCTGGTCGATGCGGACACTGTGTCGGTGGCCTGTAACGAACTCACCACTGCCGAACATGTGCGTGAAGTTGTCTCGGCGATCGCCGGCGCCGCTGGACTGACCGTGGCGGCAGCGAACTCGTCCACCGCTGATTTGTCTTTGCCCGCTGAGCTCCTTCGTGAACCAAACTTCTTGTCGCATCCAGTCTTCTCTTCCTTCCGCAGCGAGACGGACATGTTGCGGTACTTGCGTTCATTGAGCGACCAGGACATCGCG
>CAYFKX010000022.1:0-9678 GCA_964343545.1 uncultured Bifidobacteriaceae bacterium
TCAGGTTCTGGGTGTCAGGTTCTGGGTGTCAGGTTCTGGGTGTCAGGTTCTGGGTGTCAGGTTCTGGGTTCTAACGTAAAGGCTTTCCTGGCTGCGGCAGTCAGACATGACCGAGACGGTACCTGTCAGCCAGAGGAATGGCCGGGGAATGCGTGTGATTGCGGTTCAACGTAGACGAACGCGTTGTTGACAGCGGTTGCCGCCTCGCCAAAGCCCACGCTGATCAGCGGGACTTTCCCGTCGTAGGTGGCCATGTCACCAGCTGCGTACACCCGCGCTCGCGATGACTCCATCGTTCGACCGACCACGACCTTACGGTTAGCAAGTTCCAAGCCCCAGGTTGAGATTGGACCAGGGTCGGCGATGAAACCCAAGGCTGCGATACACGCATCAGCGGCAATCTCACTCGTCGTCTCATCGGGGTGTTTCAGCAGCATCGACGTCAACGCGCCACTGCTACCGCCGCTGCTGTCACGCAGTTCGAGTACCTCAGCTGGCGCAATGATGGGCACGCCCAGAGATTTGACTTTCTCCACGCTGGCAGCGTGACCGCGGAATCCGTCTCGGCGGTGCACCATCGTCACTGACGATGCGATCGGGGCCAGCATCGCTGCCCAGTCGAAGGCGGAATCGCCGCCGCCGACCACGACCACGTGTTTGCCCGCATAGTCCTGCGGCTGCTTGACGAAGTGCACTAAACCAGTGCCGTGCCAGGCGGCCGCGGCCGGCAGCGGCCGTGGCGCAAAGGAACCGATGCCACCAGTGATGATTGCGGCTTTCGCTCGCACCGTGGCGCCCTGTTCTGACGTCACCGTGACACCACTGTCGTCACTGATGAGTTCACTAGCCCGATGGCTGAGAAACCACGCTGGTTGTGATGTTGCCGCCTGAGCGAGAAGTGACCCAACGAGTTCACTTCCGAGCACGGTTGGAAATCCCGCAATGTCAAAGATTTCTTTTTCGGGGTACATCGCAGCCACCTGACCGCCTGGTTCCTCCAGGGAATCCATGATGGCAACGCTCCAGCCACGGAAGCCTGCGTAGTAAGCGGCATACAGCCCCGAAGGGCCAGCGCCCACGATGAGGATGTCGACGTCTGCGTTATAGGCGGTGGTACTCACTGACCACACGCTAGCGGCAGGTGCTGAAGGACGCTGGTCGAGCGGTGTCAGGTGCACCGTTGACCCACGGTCCTGTGTCGCTCACGGATTGCGGAGCTGCCACCAGTGCAGAGGTTTCGCTTCGCCGTTGCATGACTCCGGGCGCATAGGCCCGGACACGCGTTCAACGTCAAAGACATCATGAAGTGAGTCCAGTCGCAGCCGCACCCGCACCATGTCGCGGACGCTGTCTTCGTCAACGGCCAGGTCTTGCTCCGTCAGAGATTTTGAGTGCACATCCGATGGCGCGTGTGTCCCTGAGTCACCGTTCGGGACCGGCCAAATTTCGGCGTGGATTTGTATATCCACGTTAAGCAGTGCATGTTGCTGGCGCATGGCGATCTCAGCCACCTGTACCGCAGGCTCAACGCCGGTTCTTCCCCGTAAGCCGCTCATCACGAGCTGACCCTGGCGCGCATGGTCAAGCACAGCTTCAGCATCCGATGGGTCCTGAACGCGGTGGACATAGCCCCAGGGCAGGAGCAACGTGACGCCAGCGAAACGGTGTCCGCCAATGTGACTGCATTCCAGGGCAGTGATTCCTTTCCTGGCGAGCCCGCCGAGAATGTCCCGTCCCACTTCCGCGCAACACGCATCTCGTTTGCCGTTGGTGCACACCAGCAACATGGGGTCAGCACTCACCTGTGCCGGTGCTGCGATTGCTTCGGGCAATTCGCCGGTGTCGACAATCTGCTGAAGTTGCTGGTCACGCGCAAAACGGTCGGTGAACTGCCACCGAGACATCCGCCGCCGGTCGGTGCTCGTGAGCCACATCCAGCCGCCATCGCCGGTCGACCGGTCGTCGAACGCTCGAACACACAGCACGCTGATCTGTTGTGCTTGCAGCAGGCGCAGGACTTCCGGCTCGACTTGCTCGCGGACGACATGAGAACTCCAGGGACCGCGGTGCTCAATGAGCAGCCAGCGTGCGCCCGTCGTCGTCGCCGTCCCCGCTAACGGTTCGCCGAGGGCCAGTGCTCGTTGTCGGCAGGACTCACTCACCTCGGGCTCATAGCCGTGAGCCGAGAGCGGCGACCGGCTTCTCCAAGGTCTCGCCACTGCCATCGCGCCGGTCGGTCTTCAGCGCAGGCAGTGCGACCACCACTGCCTGCGCAGTGTGCGCTACTGGCGCGTCGACGGTCACGCTTGCCAGTGCGAGGAGGTCTTCACCTTTGAGGAACTTGTGGCAGCGCACACCCCCAGTGGCGCGACCTTTGCGGGGGAACTCGCTCAGGGGACTGAGTTTGGCGCTCATGCCGCCTGTGCCCGGCAGCACCGAGGTGCCCGTCGCGACCGTGCACACCACCGCGTGCTCAACTTTTGCCGCCGGTATCGCTGCTGCTGCTATGACCGTCGCATCGGCACTCAGACTCACGCCCGCAACGCCACCTGCCGGGCGACCCTGGGGGCGCACCAGGCTGGCGCTGTAGCGCAGCAGCTGCGCGTCTGAGGTGATGAACACCAGCTCGTCGTCGTTGTCGCTCAGATCGACTGCACTGACCAACTCGTCCCCGTCGTCAAGCCTGATGACCTGCCAATCAGCGGCGTTGGCGGGGACATCTGGAACGACTCGTTTCACGACGCCTGCGCGCGTCACCAAGACGATGCCAGCCCCTGATGTAGCCAGCGCCGAAGCGCCGACGACACGCTCGCCGTGGCGTAATGTCGCCAAGTTGCTGGCCGCTGCGCCACCGCTGAAGTCCGCAGTGTTCTCCCCGAGCGCGGGAATCTCAATTGCGCTGTGTCGGATTGCCCGACCAAAGTTGGTGATGAGGCCAAAATCAGCGCGTGAGGACGTGCTAAGTGCGACAGCGACTGCAGAATGCTTGCCTGGTTTTGCCGCAGTTGCAGTCCCGATTGGGGCGCGAAGCACACGACCTGTAGCCGTGAGCAGCACCAGACATTGCTCGTCGGCGACCTCCAAGGGCACATCAACCGAAGCCACTGCCTCATCGTTGCCCAGGATGCTCGAGCGACGGGGGTTCGCGAGCGTCTTGGAGACTTCGGCTAGTTCATTGGACACAAGAGTGCGAAGAGCTGCGTCATCTTCTAGAACTCGCGTCAGCTCGGCGATGGTCCCTTGGAGTTCGGACTGCTCCTTTTCTAGTTCAATGCGACTGAACTTTGTCAGCCGGCGCAGCGGCATCTCCAAGATGTGGTTCGCCTGCAGTTCTGACAGGTCGAAAACTTGCATCAGTCGTTGCCGCGCTGCGGCAGTGTCGTCACTAGAGCGGATGAGGGCGATGACCTCGTCAATGTCGAGGATTGCGATGAGCAGGCCCTGCACGAGGTGCAGCCGGTCTTGAGCCTTCGAACGCCGGTATTCGCATCTGCGGCGGACCACAGCGAATCGATGGTCGACGTAGACGCACAGCAGTTCCTTGAGCCCTAACGTGCGCGGCTGGCCGTCGACGAGCGCTACAGCGTTCACAGCAAAGGTCTCCTCCATGGGAGTGACCTTGTAGAGGTTTGCCAGGACGGCTTGTGGATTGAATCCGCTCTTGACTTCAATGACCAGTCGAAGCCCATGGTCGGCGTCGGACAGGTCGCGAACGTCGGAGATTCCTTGAAGTCTCTTCGCCTCCACTGCCTCTTTGATCTTCTCGATGACCTTCTCGGGGCCAACGTTGTAGGGCAGCTCGGTGACCACAATGCCTTCGCGACGTGCGGAGATTTGCTCCACTGAGGTGCGTGAGCGCACTTTGAAGCTGCCGCGACCCGTTTCGTAGGCATCCATGATGCCGTCGTTGCCGATGATCAACCCACCTGTAGGGAAGTCCGGTCCGGGGATGTGGCGCATCAACTGCTTCAACGTGGCATCAGGCTTGTCGATGAGCAGTCGAGTTGCCGCAATGACTTCGGCGAGATTGTGTGGGGCAATGTTCGTCGCCATTCCAACCGCAATTCCGGCGGCGCCGTTGACCAACAGGTTCGGAAATGCGGCCGGCAGTACGACTGGTTCAGTCTCTCGGCCGTCATAGTTCGGCGCGAAATCCACGACCTGCTCGTCGAGATTCGCTGTCATCTGCATCGCTTGCTCAGTCAGGCGGCATTCGGTGTACCGGTGGGCCGCCGGCCCATCGTCTAGGGACCCGAAGTTGCCGTGCCCGTCAATGAGTGGGGCGCGCAGCGAGAAGTCTTGGGCCATGCGTACCAGAGCGTCGTAGATGGCACCATCGCCATGGGGATGCAGCGCTCCCATGACATCGCCGACCACACGTGCACTCTTGACGTGTCCCCGGTCGGGTCGCAGCCCCATCGCGGCCATGCGGAACAAGATCCGACGTTGCACCGGTTTCAGACCGTCCCGTGCATCGGGCAATGCGCGTGCGTAGATGACCGAGTACGCGTACTCCAAGAACGAGGACTGCATTTCCTCGGAGACATCGACGTCGACGATTCGCTCTGCCACGGCGACGGCAGAAGGGCTGTTCGCGGTACTGCGCTGTGAGCCACCACTGCTGCGCCGCGCCATGAGCCACTCCCTGTCCACGCTGATGTCTGGGTTTCGAGGGTCCATCTTCCCAACCGGCAACGGTCTGGCTGCGATGCCACGCGCGTGTGCGCCTGCGCTGCGGGGATTACGGCGGGCTAGGGTTGCTGGTCGTGCCTGTGGAAGAGACTGCTGCGAAAGCCAATCGCGCCAGCGGCCTCGCCGATATTGTCGCGTTGCTCCACGGCCCCGTGCGTCGACTGTTCCTGGCCACTTTGTTGAACGCCTTGGGCAACGGACTCACGCTGTCGCTGTTCATTGTGTACCTGACCCAGGTGCGCGACATCCCAGTGGGGAAGGCCACGCTGTTGCTGTCGTGGATGGCAATCGTCGGGATGGCTGCGGCACCGCTGGTCGGCACTCTCACCGACCGACTCGGGCCGCGTCGGCTACTCATGGGGTGCACCCTCGCCATGGCGCTGGCGGTCTCAAGCTATGCGCTCATTCATTCTCTGCGCGACGCGTTTGTCTTCTGCACGATTGGTGCGTTAGCCGGCTCGGGCTTGTGGGGACCAAATTCCACGATGCTCGCCCAGATGGTTCCTTCGCAGATGCGTCAGCGGGCTTTCGGGTTGAGTTTCATGTTGCTGAACCTTGGTATCGGGCTCGGCGGGTTGATCTCGGCGAGCATCGTGAGTATGGATCGGCCTCAGTCCTTCGAGTTGCTATACCGGCTCGACGCGTTGTCGTTCATCGCGGTGTTCATCGTCCAGTTGACTCTGCGTGGTCATGGGCTGCCGTCACCCAAACTCGCTGACGACAGTGAGGCTGTGGCGAGTCAGCGCGGCTGGTCACTCGTGGTTCGCGATCGCATCTTGTGGCGTTACATGGCAGCGGCGCTGCTACTCATGGTGTGTGGCTACGGGTCGGTCGACGTTGGCCTGTCCTATTTCGTCACCGTCGAAATTGGGTTGCCGGTGGACAACATTGGCATCATCTTGTTCGCCAACACCATGTCCATTGTGCTCGCGCAGGTCTTCGTACTCAACCGCATCCAGGGGCGCAGCCGGACTCGACTGCTGGCCGGCGTTGGCCTGCTGTGGGCGATGTCGTGGGCGGTTAACGGCAGCGCCTTCCTCGCCACATCGACACTGGCTCTGGTGTTGCTGTGCCTTGGTCAGGTGCTGTTTGCCATCGGTGAGACTGTGTGGGCGCCAGTTGCGCCCGCAATCGTCAACGACCTCGCGCCTGATGATGTGCGTGGGCGGTATAACGCCGTGCAGTCACTGCTGTGGACCTTCGCCGGCACGTTGTCCCCGTTGATTGCGGGGGTCTTTCTGCAGCGGGGTGCTGGGCTGCAGTGGGTTGGCTGCATCGTGCTGGGGTGTCTCGTGGCCGCGGTTGCGGCGCTGGACTTGCGACGTCGGGTGAGCGCCGTTGTTGACGGCACCCAGGAGTCACCAACCCAGTGACTGCCGCTTTGCGACATAGCCGCAGTCGCGGCACTCGCCTGCACTCGGTGGCGGCTGATCGGCGCTGATCAGTGCGATGAAATCAGCAAGCAGGTGAGCCAACCGCTGCGGGTCACGGGCCACCGGCTGCCAGAAGGAGTCAACGGAGAACGTGTACCCCTCGTCGGCGCTACCGCCCGCACCGGTGGGTTGCCACACCAACAGCCCGGTGTGCGACACCGCTCGAACATCCCCAGATTCCGGGTTTTCTAGTGCGAAGGCGTACGCCTCGAGCTGTGGTGCGTAGAAACTCGCCTTATCTGATTCCGAACCCGACACCTTGCAGTCAATGACGCCGTGGGCGCCGTCCTCAAACTGCACCAGCAGGTCGTACTTGCCGCGCAGTCGGAACTCGGTCACGCGACCAGCGACCGTCAGCGGGGCAGAGACCACCCAGCCACCAGCATCCACGACGTGCCCGCGAGGCAACTTGGGATTCATCTCATGTGTGCCTAGGCGCGCGTAGAACCCTTCCTGGAGGGCTGACAACGTGCCCACGAGCGGCATCGCCATCGGCGCGTACACGCCCTCGTTGTAGCGCAACCACAGACAGCGATGGCAATTCGACCAGCCGAACGTCAGGTCGCTGGGGGAGATGAATGTCTTTAGGGCCATGGAATCCTCATCGGGTAGGACGGCGCCGCCGTTCAGCACGTGGTCAGCAGGTGTGCGCCTTGCGTTCGGGCACGGTCAGTGCCGGCGTCGAGGTAAGGCGCACGCCCACTCAGCCCACACCCAGGCGGGGGTGTCAAGGGCTGAACCAACCGTAGGGGCGACCACTGACACGGTTGGGTCAGGCCGCGCCAGCATGGGGCCAGGCGCCATAGTCCGGTCGATGCGCTGCTGGTGCGCGCGGCCGCGGACTCGCGGGTTTGGTGCCTTCCCGACTGACCTGAGCCCGCGGGGAATGTAGGGCAGTGTCAGGATGAGTCCATGTCGGTTGAGTCCAACGCTTATCAGGAACTGGCCCGAGACATCGACCAGACCGGGTACTACCCGGCCTTCGTGAAAGACGCGATCGATGATGCCTTAGCTGGGGAGCAGGTCCACGGATATTTCGTGCACCTCGAGGCAACATTCGACAGCGACGAGTTGCGTCGCCACGTCACTGTCCTGGCACTGACCCCAACGCGACTGGTGGTGGGGCACACGGATGAATACCCGCCAGATGAGACCAGCAACGTGCCCTATGCCACGTCAACAGTGGAGTCGGTGCACTTGAGCCGCGTGCAAACAGTGGTGGTTAACCGCAAGGTGTCCAACCCAGCGCGCTACACCAGTGGTGCGCCATTGGCCGAACTGCTGGTGACCATTGGCTGGGGTGCGGTGAGCAGGGTTGAACTCGAACCGGCGGACTGTGCAGACCCGCAGTGCGAAGGCGACCATGGGTACCTCGGTAGCGCGAGCAATGACGACCTGTCTATCCGGGTCAGCACGGAAGCGGACGGCAAGGCAGTGGTGTCGAAAGCGCTCGCATTCGCTCGGCTGCTCAACGCCGCCACAGTGCAAAGTCGTTCTCGCGCATAGCGTGCGCTAGTTGCAGAAAACGCTGCACATCGGCTCAGCAATGAGATGTGCGGTCCGGCTACTCAGGTGACTGGGTGCCGAGCAGAATCTCGTCCCATGACGGGATGCTCGCCCGCCCGGCCTTGCGCTTAGTAGCAGGTTTCTTGCTCGGCTTGTCGTCGGCGACAACCGGCTCATCGACTGGCTCATCGACTGGCTCATCAACACCATCGAAGGTGTCCGAGCCTGAATCCCACATGTCCAACTGCTCGTCGTCGGAAGCCTCAACTGCGCTCGGCGCCGGAACCTGTTCGGGCTGCGCCACAGTCTTGCCACCGTCAACAACCACCGGTGTCCACGCGGGCTCGGCTTGCGATGAGTCGGCACCTGCTGATGCCGGCGCCGATGCGGTGGATGTAGCGGATGTGGCGGTCGACGGTTTGGAGTCGGTTGTGACCTCGGCAGCGCGGGCCACCGCATCGATGTCGTCCGCGGCAGAGTCTTGTGTCGGCACGCGGTAGGGGTCACCGCCCGCGGGCGCGCTCGGACGCTTTGCCTTAGTCGCGGGGGTTGTGGTTTCGTCCACTAGTGCCCGCGCAGCAGCATCATCGGGCACGATCGTGTGACCGACTGGGTCAAAAAGCCAGTGCGCTGATGTCATCGCGTCGTCGCCGATGCTCTTACCCAGTGCCAGCCACGTGGCCTGAACAACCCAGCGGTGGTCGTCTCGACGCCAGGCGTCCCATTCAAGGCTCGCGAGGTCGTCACCTCGCCCTCGAAGTCGAGTGATAACGAGGTCATTCAATGAGATGGACTCATCGGGCCGACGAAGTTCAGTGGCGCGGGCACGGTCTGCGATCCATGCCCGCTCAGCGAGCACGGGACCTTCGTAACGTTCGACTTTGCCGAGGTCAATGCCGTGCCGTTGCGCAACTTCGGCGCCTGTCATACCCGCACGGATGAACGCTTGAATTTCGCGCGGACCGATCTGCTGCGGCTCGTCGCCGCTAGTCGGTTGCTCGCGTCGGGGGGTGCGCACCGGCATAGTCCTTATCGCTTCGACCACGGATGAATCAATGCCGAGCAAGTACGTCGCGCCCGCATCGTCGGCCAAGACTAGACCAACATCACGACCCTCAGTCGCAGCCTTGACGAACGCCAAGCGGCGGTGCTCATCAGCGGTCGGGCTCACGGCGCGTATCTTGTCACCGTGCGCGATGCTTGTGCAGCCCTTTTGAGGGATTCCGTGGTCGGTTTGGTGCGCCGATGAGCGAGTTGACGTCCCTTGCGTCCCTCGCAGATGTCAGCGACGGGCTACTCGATGAGCTCGAAGCGCTGGCATGGCAGGCCGCCAAAGCGGCCGGCCACCTGCTGGTCACCGAGCGGCCGCTAGACAACGAGCTGCAAGTGGCGACGAAGTCCACGCCTAGTGATGTGGTGACCGAGATGGACGAGGCCGCCGAGGCGGTCATCACAGCCTTAATCCGCACATACCGCCCGCATGACGCAATCATCGGCGAAGAGGGCGCGACTGGGACTGTCGATGTCGACTCAGCCCAGATTCGTTGGGTGATTGACCCGCTCGACGGCACGGTCAACTACCTGTATCGGATTCCCTGCTGGGCGGTGTCCATTGGCGTGCAGGTACGAATCGACAGTCAGTGGCACGGCGTCGTGGCGGTTGTGCACGCCCCGGCACTGGGCAGCACCTGGCATGCACGGCTCGGCGGTGGAGCGTGGTTGGACAACGACGAAGGTCGCACGCGATTGCAGGTCAGTGGGCAAACGCAGCTGTCGCAGGCGCTCGTGGCCACAGGATTTGGATACGACAGCCGTCGACGCGTGGAGCAAGGGCGCACCGTGGCCCACATGGTCTCGCGCTGCCGCGACATTCGTCGTGCCGGGGCTGCCGCGATTGACCTGTGCTGGGTTGCCGATGGTCGCCTCGATGGTTATTGGGAGCGCGGCATCAAGTTGTGGGACCACGCGGGCGCTGCGCTCATTGTCGCGGAGGCCGGTGGTCAGATTGGCGACCTTGATGGCGGGCCACCGAGCAGTTCCGTTGTTA
>CAYFKX010000023.1:0-554 GCA_964343545.1 uncultured Bifidobacteriaceae bacterium
CTGAGCCATAGTGAAGGCGCCGCATACGATGTCTGCGAGCCACAGCAACGGCTCATCGGCGCCACGGGCGTGTGAAAGGCGAGCAGTGAGCGGTCTGTGAGCTTGACCGAAAATGGAAAGTAGGACTTCTCGTTCGCGACGGTCGAGATGCTGGTTGCGTGATTCCAAGATGAGATCACCACAGCCGAGACGGTCGAGTTCAGGCAACATCTGAATGAGACACCAACGCCTCAAGCGTTCTTCCTTTGTGGACGGTGGGTGCTCGACGCTGACAAGGACACCACGAAAGTCACATCGGAGAATCGCAGACATCAGCACAGGACGTTGCGAGGTCGAAGACTTGCGCCAGTGCAGTTTCGTTCCGTCGAGAGGATGCAGTTGCCTCAATTCGTGGCGAATCTGCTCGCTTTGGGAGCCGGTCACCAGCATCGCCGAGAGCGAGTAGACGACCTTGCCATCTGGTTTCGTCGCGAGCGATTCGTCGCCAAATGCACGGTAGGGACCCAGTGTGTGATGGCCGACGGGCACATTCATTCGCTGACGGTCCACCAAAG
>CAYFKX010000023.1:564-9103 GCA_964343545.1 uncultured Bifidobacteriaceae bacterium
CAGTCGTCTTTGGTGGTGGTGCAGTCTCAGGGGCTGTCAGGGCTATGTCCTTGGGGAGCGGGGGCGGGATAGCCGTTGCCGTCTAACGCGATGTGCGTGATTCGGTGGCTGAGCAAGTCCCAGGCACTCGAGTCGCCGCGCTGAGCCATAGTGAAGGTGCCGCACACGATGTCTGCGAGCCAAAGTAAAGGCTCATCGGCGCCGCGGGCGTGTGAAAGCCGCGCAGTGAGCGGCCTGTGAGCTTGACCGAAAATGGAAAGTAGGACTTCTCGGGCACATTCATTCGCTGACGGTCCACCAAAGTCAAAACCATCGGCAGCGACCGGCCCAAGTCTGTGGATAGGACGATCCAAGCTGCAAGCGACGGAATCTGAGGCGTATGATGAGCGACCTAGCGCAATGCCTTTCGAAGTGTTGCGAAGTGACCCCCAGGAGTTCCCGCCGGAGGCGGGGCCTGGGGGTCGCGCTTTTTCAGGGCCGACAGGCGCACCATCGTCCGCTGGAGCCCGCACCTTTCGTCGCTTGAGAAAGACCCGACTAGCCTGCCCGCGTGGAGTACGTCGACAGCGTCCTAGATCTCATCGGCAACACCCCGTTGGTTCGCTTGAAGCGGGTCGCGGCAGGTCTGCCGGCCACAGTGCTCGCGAAGGTGGAGTACCTCAACCCAGGTGGCTCGGTGAAGGACCGCATCGCTGTGAACATGGTCGATGCGGCGGAGCGCGAAGGTCTGATCAAAGCCGGCGGCACCATCGTCGAGCCGACCAGCGGAAACACCGGTGTCGGCTTGGCACTGGTCGCGCAGGAGCGGGGCTACAAGTGCGTGTTCGTGTGCCCTGACAAGGTCAGCGCGGACAAGATCAATGTGCTGCGCGCCTATGGCGCCGAGGTCGTGGTCTGTCCGACCGCAGTCGAGCCTGACGACCCACGGTCGTATTACTCGGTGAGTGACCGCCTCGCCCGCGAGATTCCTGGGGCGTGGAAGCCCGACCAATACTCCAACCCCAACAACCCGCGCTCGCACTATGAGACCACTGGTCCGGAGATCTGGCGGCAGACTGACGGCAGCATCACGCACTATGTCGTTGGCGCGGGCACTGGCGGCACTATCGGCGGCGCGGGTCGGTACCTGAAGGAGCAGTCGGGCGGAGCAGTGCGCATCGTCGCCGCCGACCCAGAAGGCTCGGTGTATTCGGGCGGCACGGGTCGCCCGTACTTGGTCGAAGGCGTCGGTGAAGATTTTTGGCCGACCACCTATGACGCGCAACTGGTTGACGAGGTCATCGCTGTCAGCGACGCTGAGGCGTTCGCCATGACGCGCAGGCTCGCTCGGGAGGAAGGCCTCCTTGTCGGCGGCTCGTGCGGGATGGCTGTTGTTGCCGCACTTGAGGTCGCCAGCCAAGCCAAGCCGGGGGATGTCGTCGTCGTGGTGCTCCCGGACAGTGGTCGTGGCTACCTCGGCAAAGTGTTCAGTGACGAGTGGATGTCGCGCCACGGTTTCGCAGTGGAGTCCACCGCGGTGGCTGACGGTGCGCAGACCGCTGGGCATGCACTCGACGCCAAAGTGGCTGCTGGGGGTGTGCCATACGCGTGGGTGCGCAGTACTTCCACTGTGTCTGAGGCGCGCGCGGCGTTGACGGATTCCGGCGAGTCAGTGCTGCTCGTTGTGAAGCACGACCCGCCGGTGAATGCTGGGGAGGTCGCAGGCTCGGTCTGCGACGCGATGCTGCAAGGAACGACAGACGACGCGGTTGTCGCCGATGTGATGGGTCCAGCGCTGCCGTTGGTCGGCGCTGGTGAACTTTTGGCAGTGACCGCGGAGCGTGTTGCTGGCGCAGATCAGCCGCTGGGAGCCGTCCAGGTGATGAAGGACGGCAAGCCGATTGGGGTTCTGGCGGCGGGTTGAACTTGCTGCGAACCAGCAGTTACTTGATTGTTCGTATGACCCCGATACCCTAAGCACACAAGTCACGGCCCGACGGGCTTCTCGCGACCGCGAAGACACGCCCCTACCCGTGCGAGTTCAACTCGTGCTGCGTGGGGGTCGTCGGTGCTGCACCGATCTAGTGTGGATTCAATTCATGGCTCAGCCATTGAGGGTTCTTTGACACGCATCTTGCGTGCCCAATACAGATTCGAGATGGGCTACCACGCGTCTGAAAGTGAAGCGCGCTCCTGGGAGAACAGCCTCCCAGTGCTCATGAGAGATCTGACCGAGGCGGGTCTAGGTCAAGTGGAAGCGCTCATCGAGTACCGGTTGCCGTACAGCAGTCAGCGTGCTGATGTCGTTCTCGCGGGTGTGCACCCCAAGACTGGCCAGGACTCCTACCTCGTCGTGGAGTTGAAGCAGTGGACTCATGCCCGTCCCGTGGATGACGCAGACGACCTTGTTCTCATTGATGCCTATGGCCCCCGCCCAGTGCTGCAGCCTCTAGAGCAAGTGCGGCACTACGTGACATATATGCGTGATTTCATCAAGGTCCTAGAGTTCCAACCAGAAAACCTGAGTGGCGCCGCCTATCTACACAACGGTGACCGTCGGCAGATGCAACTTCTCGCTGCGCCACCCGAGAATGAGGCGGCCCGGATCTTCTTCGGTTCTGAGCGTGGCGCCTGGCTGGACTTTCTGCGTTCATGTTTCAGCCCGGCATCTGGGGCGAATGCAGCAGATAACCTCACACAGTCACGCTGCGCTCCCAGTAAGCAACTCCTGGCCGAGGCCGCAGATGAGATCAACGCGCGAGAACAGTTTGTCCTACTTGATGAACAGCAGGTTGCTTTCTCTCTAGTGCGTCGAGCCGTGACTCGTAGCCGTAGCAGCAATTCGAAGACCGCAGTGATCGTCACAGGAGGTCCAGGAAGTGGAAAGAGCGTCATCGCGCTTTCTCTGCTTGGAGAGCTGTCACGCCAGGGTTACTCGGTTGTGCACGCAACGGGTTCCAAGTCCTTCACCCAGACACTGCGCCGCTTCGCAGGCCGCGGCAATACTCGGGTACAGAGGATGTTTGTCTACTTCAACTCGTTCATAGGCATGCCCGCAAACGAGATTGAGGTACTCGTCTGCGATGAAGCTCATCGGATCAGAACTTCAAGTGCTAACCGCTTTACTTCAGCGGCTAGACGGACCGGGGCCTCTCAGATTGATGAGCTCTTGGCCGTGGCGCGCGTCCCAGTATTTCTTTTGGATGAGCATCAAGTGGTGAGACCCGGTGAAATCGGAACCGTCGCCTACATCGAGAGCGCAGCGGCACGAATGGGAATTCAAGTCGAGCGAGTTGACTTGTCCGGTCAATTCCGCTCAGGCGGGTCAAAAGCTTATGAAGAGTGGGCCCTTGCTCTCATCGGCCTCAGCGGACGCGACCCACATGCTTGGCAAGGCGATGCGCGATTCAGCGTGCACTACGCGGACTCGCCATCAGAACTCGAGCAGTTCTTATTGCAACGAGCAGCCGAAGGGTCGACCGCCAGGATGACAGCCGGGTTCTGCTGGCCTTGGAGCGATGCCAAGAACGGCGCGCTCGTCGATGATGTCGTCATTGGTGATTGGTCTCGGCCCTGGAACAGCAAGAGCGAGCGGAAGATGGGCGATATCCCGCCAGCAGCATTGTGGGCAAGTGACCCTGGCGGTATCGGTCAAGTTGGGTGTGTTTACACGGCACAGGGTTTTGAGTACGACTGGAACGGGGTCATCATGGGTCCAGACTTCGTTTATCGAAACGGATCTTGGGTGGCTGATCGAACTGCATCTCGGGATTCCGCGCTATCGCGTGCCGAGGCCGTCGATTTCGGCACCTATGTGCGCAATATTTACAAAGTTCTCCTTACCCGAGGGATGGTTGGGACCGTGGTTACTTCCACCGATGCCGAGACGAGGGAATATCTTCGCTCGCTCATTCCGCGTCCCTAAAGGCAGCGCTAGTCTCGGCTCCAAGATTCAGGGGGTGAGCCGTGCCGCATTTGTTGCCCGAGGAGCCGTATTTCGCGCATCCGTCGGAGCGCGAGGTCTGGACTGCGCTGAAAGACCAGTTACCCCCTGACGCCTACTTGCTGGGCTCCTTGGAGATTCAGGACCCCGATGTCGGGGCGATGGAAGCCGACCTCATCGTCATCTGGCCAGGTCAAGGGGTCGTGGTTATCGAAGTCAAGGGTGGGCATGTCACGCTGTCCAACACCGGGCAGTGGCGGCAGAACGATCGCAATGAGCAGCGCAGCATCGACCCGTTCGGCCAGGCGAAGCGCGCGCAATACGCGCTGCACCGTTGGATTCAACGCAAGTTGGAGTTGCCCGCGATGCGCACTGCGGTCATGGTGGTGCTGCCCCACTCCTTTGTCCCCAACAGTCTTGACCGAATCGGCGAGCCTCGAACGAATATCGCTGATCAGACCGACATCCCCACGCTGGCTGACAAAGTGCGGGCTGCAGCCTCCCGTACTGTGGAGGGTCCGCAGCCACCGTCATCGGCACTGGCCGAGCGGTTGGCACTGTCGCTGCGCCAGGGCCTGCTCGACCCTAATGACCTCTTGCAGATGGGGCACCTGGTTGTCGACCGGCACTCTCAAGTCGAGGCGTTGGTGCGCGCTCAGGAGCAGCTGCTGGAAAACTTGCGACTGGTTGATCGATTCGAAGTACGCGGAGCTGCTGGCACCGGCAAGACCGCGCTCGCCCTGGCGCAGGCCCAGAGGCTGAGCAAGCAGGGCAAGCGGGTCCTGCTCGTTTGCTACAACCGACTGCTGGCTCGCGATCTGCGTCGACGCACTGAGCAGTGGCCCCATAGTGAGCGACCGGCCGTGGTCAAGAACTTCCATGACCTCGCCGCAGCCTGGCATCACCGTGAACCGGCCGATCCCGACGAAGAATACTTCGAAGTTCAGGCAGCACAGTTGCTCCTCGATGTCGCGACCAGCAGTAGCGCCGCAGAGAAGTTCGACGCCATTGTCATTGACGAAGCGCAGGATTTCGCGACACCTTGGTGGGATGCGCTGGTGGCATTGCTGCGCGAACCGGATGGTGGCGGCATCTACGCTTTCGGCGACAGTGATCAGCGCGTGTTCAACCGAAATGTGGGCAACCATCTAGGCCTCACCCCGATTGTGTTGACCACGAACCTGCGCAACACCAAGCCCATCGCCGCGACAGCAGCATCGATGATCGAGAATCCGCCGCGGCTACTGGACTTTGACGGTGCCCCGGTCATCTTCATCGACTGTGCCCGAGAAGACGCGGTTGACCGTGCCGACAGCATGGTCGAGCATCTCTTCGACGACTGGGAGCCGGGCAACATTGCACTCATCACGACAGGCGAGCGCCATCCGGTCCACCAAGAGTTGGCGGAGGGCCCAGGCGGCGTCGACGCGTACGAACGCTCCCTGTGGGACAGCAGTGATGTGTTCTTCACTCACGTCATGAAGTTCAAGGGACTTGAGCGGCCAGCTGTCGTGATTGCGGTGAACGGGTTTCTCGAGCACACCCGTCCTGCAGAAGTGCTCTATGTCGCGCTCACTCGTGCGCGCGACCTCTGCGTCATCTGCGGTGATGCCGACGAGATTGAAGCGATTGTTGGTCCGGAAGTGATGGCCGGTTGGCAGCGCCGCACCATCGAGGACTGAGCCGCAACTGGCGGCAACCCGAGATACCTGAGGATCAGGTCAAGGCAGGCAGGTACACGCCGGTGTGTGCATGGCAGTCGTAGCCATCGGGGTTCTTGATCAGGTACTGCTGGTGGTAGTCCTCTGCCAAGTGGAATGCACCGTTCGTGGCATCGTGATCGGCAAGCGCAAGCTGCGTGGTGATAGCGCCGAGCCCGGCTGCAGCCAACGCGTGGGCATAGGCCACGCGGGTGCGCTCCACGAGTGCCAACTGGTCGGCGGATGTGCAGAAGACTGCCGAGCGGTACTGCGACCCGATGTCATTGCCCTGCCGGTCGCCTTGGGTCGGGTCGTGGTTCTCCCAGAACACCCGCAGCAGTTCCAGCAACTCAACTTGCGCGGGGTCGTATGCGACCAGCACAACCTCGGCATGGCCGGTACGCCCGCTGCATACCTCGCGGTAGCTCGGTGACGCGGCAGTCCCGCCTTGGTACCCCACCGCTGTGCACACCACCCCCGGCACCTGCCAGAACTTCTTCTCCGCACCCCAGAAGCAACCCATGCCGAATGAGATGACTTCGGTGCCCTCGGGCCACGGCCCGCCCAGGCAGGTGCCGAGCACCAGGTGCGTGGCGGATGGGTCGATGGTCTCGCGGCGCAGGAAGCTCACGCTGTGACGTTAACTGAATACCCGTGCCCGCGCAGCACGGCCAGAACTTGCTCGCGGTGCTCGGCCCCGCGCGTCTCCAGCTGCAGTCCCACTTCGACCTCGTCGATGGCCAGTCGCGGGTCCGTACGCAGGTGCTCGACTTCGACGACATTCGCGTCGGCTTCGCTCACATCGGTGAGCAGTCGCGCCAAGGATCCAGGTCGGTCAGGGACCCGGATGCTGATCGACAGGAAGCGACCGGCTGCGGCGAGGCCGTGTCGTACCACGCGCATGAGCAGCAGCGGGTCGATGTTTCCGCCGGAGAGGGTCACGGCTGTGGTGCCAGGGAACTTCTCGGGGTGCGCCCAGACGGCGGCACACGCTGCAGCGCCGGCCGGCTCGACAACCAGCTTGCTGCGCTCGAGCAACAGCAGCAGCGCCTGAGACAGTTGCTCCTCGTCGACGGTCACGATCTCATCCACGACATGCTCGATGACTGCGAACGGCACGTCGCCCGGTTGGCCCACCGCAATGCCGTCGGCCATGGTCGCCATCCTCGCCAGCCGCACGGGGTGGCCGGCCTTCAAAGACTCGGGGTACGCCGCTGCTCCTGCTGCCTGCACGCCGACGACCCGCACCTTTGGGTTCAACGCCTTCGCAGCCACAGCGACTCCGGCGAGCAGGCCGCCACCTCCGAGACACGCCACGATGGTGTCGACATCGGGTAGGTCTTCCATGATTTCAAGACCAACCGTGCCCTGCCCAGCCACGATGTCGGCATGGTCGAACGGGTGGATGAGCGTGGCGCCAGTGTCGGCGGCGAAAGCGCGCGCAGCCTCGAGGCTCTCATCGATGGTCATTCCGCGCAGCACCACATCCGCGCCGTAGGCACGTGTGGCCGACACTTTTGGCAATGTCGCACCGAGCGGCATGAACACAGTCGCCTTGATGCCAAGTCGCTGGGCTGCGACAGCGACGCCTTGCGCATGGTTGCCAGCGCTTGCCGCGACGACACCGCGACCACGTTGGTCAGCGTCTAGTCGGGCAATGCGGGTGTATGCGCCGCGCACTTTGAATGAACCCGCGCGTTGCAAGTTCTCGCACTTGAACACGACATTCCCGCCGGTTCGCTCACTCAACCACCGCGCATCGCGCAGCGGGGTGCGACGGGCAACATCGTGCAACAGTTCAGCCGCGGCCTGCACATCGGCAAGGGACGGGGTGCTCTGGGTCATAAGGCGATCCTGTCACCGCCTGCGCCTGCGACACGAGCGCAGTAGGGTGTGACATTGTGCTTTCGCGGGTGAGGTCAGGGCTCCGCGAGAACTACTCAGGTATGCCGCGCGAGGTATTCGTCCTCACCAGCGTCGCATTCTGCGTGGCTGTCGGCTTCGGGATGTTCCTGCCCGTCATCACCATCTTTGCCAAGGAGTTCGGCGTCTCAGACTTCGCCGCCTCGTTCATCGTGTCCATCTTCGCAGCGGCGCGGCTGGTCTCCACCGGCCCGGCGGCGTGGATGACGAACCGCTTCGGCGAAGCCAAAGTTCTGGCTGCAGGCCTGGCCATCGTGGCTGCAACGAGTGTCATGGTGGGCTTGTCGCGTAGCTATACCGAGTTCCTCATCTGGCGTACCGCCGGTGGCTTGGGTTCGGCCATGTTCACGGTCTCCGCGCTGGCACTGCTGCTGCGAGTGACGCCGAGTCATTTGCGGGGCCGCGCATCAGGCCTCTACCAGGGTGGCTTCGTCCTTGGCAACATCGCCGGCCCGGGCATCGGAGCGCTCTTCGCTTTTTCTTTGCGTCTGCCGTTCTTCGTCAACGCCGGCATGCTGGTCATCGCGTCGACGGTGACGATGCTCATGCTGCTGCACGCGCGGTTCGCGGTCGAGGAACCTGCTCCGGGCGATGCGTCAGCGAATGCAGCCGACGCGAACCCCCTGGAGGACCTGCGAGGGGCGCGCGGGCTACGCCACGGACTGGGTATGCCTGTCTATCGGCTTGTCGTCATTACCAGCCTGGTGCAGGGGTTCGTTTTGTTTGGGCTGCGAAACGCCCTCGTACCGTTGTTCGCCGACCACCAGTTGTCATCGGTCAGGTTGTCGTCCTACGCCTTTGGACTGGGAGCCTTGACCAACGCGACCTTGCTCTATGTGGCTGGGCGGACAAGTGACCTGCGGGGCCGTAAGCCTGCATTCGTGCTTGGCGCAACGTTTATGTTCACTGGAACCGCTTTGCTTGCTGCACCACCAAGTGTCGTCACATTTCTCATCTCCGCGGCTTGCTTCGGTGCCGGTGGGTCGTTCATTGG